>CAZNXR010000442.1:0-2310 GCA_964576815.1 uncultured Caulobacterales bacterium
AGCAAGCGCAAACGGGATCGCTTGAAAAGCGCAAGCGCGCAGATTTCATCATCCTCGATCAGAACATTATCGACCTTGCGAAAAATGGCCCCACGGATCGGATCAGCGAAACAACGGTCCTTGAAACCTGGTTCGACGGACAAAGGGTCTATGAGCATCAACCAAATGGGGCGCAGTGAGCGGCGGTCGCGGACGGGGTATGCTGACGATTGTTAAAGTCCATAAAATTCAATTAGATGGCCCGTTAACGGCGATAGTGCTTGCCTCCGCGCAGGGGCCGCGCTAGCGTCTTTTTCGTCTTTCCGAGTGTTGCGTGACGTCGTGATTTCCGCGCCGTCTTGCCCCGGGCGCCCTAACCGACGCGCCATTCCGGCGAAGACCAACCAAACGGGCGGATTCGCTTTGGGCCTCGTCGCCTCAAGGCCGGCCGCTCGGGGCGGAAGCAATGGACTTGAAAGAGCTGGAAGAATGGCTGCGGCGCAATCGCGTCGCAGACGTAGCGTGCCTCGTGCCTGACATGACCGGCGCCGCGCGCGGCAAGGCGATGACGCCCGCCTTGTTTCTCAACGGGCTAAAGACCAACTCGCTGCGCATACCCGAGACGGTCTACGCGATCAGCGTGCAGGGCGAGATTCAATTTAGTCCCCATGTCGCGACGACCGAACGCGACCTCGTTCTCGCGCCGGATCTTACCACGATCCATCTTGCGCCGTGGAACAACGACCCGACAGCTTCGGTGATTTGCGACAGCATGACAGACCAGGGAAGAGCGACGGATATCGCGCCGCGCGGCGTCCTACGGCGGGTCGTCGATCTCTTTGCGAAGGAAGGCTGGAGGCCGATCGTCGGACCCGAAATCGAGTTCTACATGATCTCGAAATTCGACGATGTGATCCTCGAACCGCGCGCGCCGGCCGGACGCTCCGGACTGCGGGAATTCGGCCAGCATGTTTACAGCCTCGACGCGATCGACGAGTTCGATAAGCTGTTTGAGGAGCTATATCAGTTTTCGGAGATCATGCGCATCGATCTCGATACGCTGATCCACGAAGACGGACCGTGCCAGTTCGAAGTCAACATACGGCATTCGGACGCGATCCACGTCGCAGACCAGATGTTCCTCTTCAAGCGCCTCGCAAGGCAAGTGGCGTTGCGTCACGGCCTTTTCGTCACTTTCATGGCGAAGCCGTACGCCGATTGCAGCGGCAGTTCGATCCACCTGCACCAAAGCGTCGTCGATCTGAAAACGGGGCGGAACATTTTCGCCAACGATGACGGCTCGGACAGCGATCTCTTCCGATGGTATGTCGGCGGGTTGCAGGCCTATCTGCCCGCCGCGATGCCTTTGCTGGCGCCGTACACGAACTCATTCAACCGGTTTGAGGCCTATATGAGCGCGCCGACGAACACGCACTGGAGCAGGGAGAATCGCACGGTCGGGCTGCGCGTTCCGGCTTCCAGCGCGGATGCGCGGCGCGTCGAGAACCGGATACCCGGCGCCGACATCAACCCCTATCTCGGCGTCGCCGCTTCGCTCGTCTGCGGCTATCTCGGCATGCTGGAAAGGATTGAGCCGCGAAGCGAATATGTAGGCGAAGGCTATCAGGACCGGGAGCGACCGTTGCCGAAGTCGCTGATGGATAGCGTCGATAACTTCACGCGTTCCAAAGGCCTGCGGGAGGCGTTGGGCGACAGCTTCATAGACACCTTTGCAGCGATCAAGCGGGCCGAGTATGAGCATCGCTCCAGCGTTCTCAGTCCCTGGGACGTGCGCTTCCTGATGACAAATGTGTGAACCATGCCGGCGACAAATCTGACGCGCCACGTGCAGGCGCTCGACTCCGCCCATCACCTGCACCCCTTCACCACACACCATGAGTTACGCGAGGCCGGCCCGCGCGTGATCACGCGTGCGAAGGGCGTCTATATCTACGACGCGGAGGGCAATGAGATTATCGACGGAATGGCCGGTCTGTGGTGCGTGCAGGTCGGCTACGGAAACCGCGAGCTCGCCGAGACCGCGCGCGATGCGATCGAAACGCTCTCCTACTACAATCATTTCTTCCAGACGACGACGCCGCAGGCCGCCGAGCTCGCTTCGGTGATCGCATCGAAGACCCCTGGCGATCTCAATCAGATCCTGTTCGCCTCCTCGGGATCCGAAGCCAATGACAGCGCGACGAAACTGATCTGGTACTACTGGAATCTCAAAGGCCGCCCGCAGAAGAAAGCGATCATTTCCCGCAACCGCGCTTATCACGGTTCGACGGCGATCGGCGCCAGCCTCTCAGGGCTTCCGTTCATGCAGGG
>CAZNXR010000443.1:0-2282 GCA_964576815.1 uncultured Caulobacterales bacterium
CGAAGTCCTCATCGCTGACGCTCCCGCCGCGGAGGAAGACCCGCTGGACGAAATCGCCGGCGAGACAGACGCGGCCCCTGAAGACGAGGGCGCCGTCGAAGAAGTCGAAGAGCCGGCGACGGCGGAAATCGTCGAAGAGATTGAATTTGAAGCCGGCGATCTCGCGGGCGACGATATCGACGCAAGCGTCGATGAGGATGATGAGGAAGACGACGACGCCGTTGCGGCGCGCGCGGCGAAGCTTGCCGAAGAAAATCCGCTGACGAAGCTTCCGCGGCGCGAGCTTATCGACCGCTTCCGCGAAGCGCGCCGCAAGAAGGCGCGGCTGCTGCGCAACTACAAGATTCAGGAAGTCATCAAGCGCCGCCAGATCCTGCTTGTGCAGGCCGTGAAAGAAGAGCGCGGCACGAAGGGCGCAGCGCTGACGACATACCTCTCGCTCGCCGGCCGCTATTGCGTGCTGATGCCGAATACGGCGCGGGGCGGCGGCATTTCCCGGAAGATCCCGATGGCGGCGGACAGAAAGCGCCTGCGCCGGGTCGTCGACAGCCTCGACGTGCCGGTCGGCATGGGCCTTATCATCCGGACCGCCGGCGCCAAACGCACCAAGGCGGAAATCAAGCGCGATTACGAATATCTGGTGCGTCTGTGGGAGAACATCCGGACGCTGACCCTGAAGTCGATCGCGCCTTGCCTCATCTACGAAGAGGCGAGCCTCATCAAGCGAGCGATCCGCGACCTTTATGACAAGGACATCTCGAATGTGATCGTCGAGGGCGACGCGGGCTACCGCGAAGCCAAAGACTTCATGAAGATGCTGATGCCCTCGCATTCGAAGAACGTGCAGCCCTACAAGGAGCGCACGCCGCTCTTCGTGGCGCACAATGTCGAGGCGCAGCTCGATTCGATGTACCAGCCGACGGTGCGTCTGAAATCCGGCGGCTATATCGTCATCAACCAGACCGAAGCGCTGATCGCGATCGACGTAAACTCCGGCAAGTCGACGCGCGAACGCAATATCGAGCAGACCGCTCTGCGCACCAATCTCGAGGCAGCGGACGAGGCCGCGCGCCAGATGCGTCTGCGCGACCTCGCCGGGCTGATCGTGCTCGACTTCATCGACATGGAAGAGGGCCGCAACAATCGGTCGGTGGAAAAGCGCCTCAAGGACGCGCTCCGCGCCGATCGCGCACGCATCCAGGTCGGCCGGATTTCCTCGTTCGGTCTTCTTGAAATGTCGCGCCAGCGCCGGCGCGCCGGCATCGTCGACGGCACCACGCACGCCTGCCCCACCTGCGGCGGCGCCGGCGCCGTGCGTTCGCACGAAATGGCGGCGCTGCGCATCCTGCGCTCGACGGAGCACGAGGCGACCTCCGGCGACGCCGGCCTCCTTCAGGTGAAGGTGGCGATGGACGTCGCGCTCTATATCCTCAACCACAAGCGCGACTGGCTGCGCCGCATTGAAGAGAATTACGGGGTCACCGTCGAGGTGACGGCCGATCCGTCGAAGGCCGGCGACAATTTCGAGATTGAGAAAACGGGCGCCAGGCGTGAAGTCGCCGAGGCGCCGGTGATCGTGCGCGCCGACACGACGGAAACGATCGAACCGGACGCGGAAGAAGAACCCGTAGCCGACGAAGCCGCGGACGCCGAAGAGAGCGAGGATCCCAGCGGCGATCAAGGCGACGAGCGCGGCGGACGCAAGCGCCGGCGCCGGCGCCGGGGCGGGGCGCGCCGCGACGGACGCAGCGACGGGCGCAGCGACGGGCGCAGCGACCAGGTTCAGCACGCCGGCGATCCGCAGGCGGAGGAACAGCCCGCCGTCGATCTCGGCGACGAAGACGGCGCTGAACGCGGCGACGGCGCCGAAACACAGCGCGCGGAGGAAGACCGCGGCGACGGCGACAAGGGCGCCCGCCGCCGCCGGCGGCGCGGCCGTCGTGGCGGACGCCGTCATGAACGCCGCCCCGAAGGCGAGGCCGCCGAGGCTTCAAACGAGGCCGACGCAGAAAGTTCCTTCGACGAGGAGGGCGCGGACCCGGCAGTTTCGTCGGCGGAGGAAGCCGCTGCGATCACGCCTCAGCAGCCGGAGCCGGCGGAAGCAGGGCCCTCGGAACCCGCTGCGGGCGCTAGCTGGCGAGCCCCGGAAATCGCGGAAGAGCGCATTAAGGAGCGGGAGGCGAAAGTCGCGCCCGCGCTGCCGCCCGATATCGTGCCGGAGCAGCCTCAGCAGCCTAAAAAAGGCTGGTGGCGAAAGGCGCTCGGCCAATAGCCGCGAAAGC
>CAZNXR010000444.1:0-2281 GCA_964576815.1 uncultured Caulobacterales bacterium
GCCGCCATCGCGTCGATGAGGTCCGCCGTCTGATAGGCGACGCTTTCGAGCGCGGCGCGCGCGATTTCCGCCCTGCCGGCGCCGCGCGTCAGCCCCGAAATAAGACCGCGCGCTTCCGGCGCCCAGTGCGGCGCGCCGAGACCGGTGAACGCCGGCACGAGGTAAACCCCGCCGCTCGACTTGATCGATCGCGCGAGCGCATCGGTCTCCGCCGCCGACTTGATGATCCCGAGACTGTCGCGCAGCCATTGCACGCTAGCGCCGGCGATGAAGATCGATCCCTCCAGCGCGTAATGCGTGACGCCGTCGATCCGCCGCGCGATCGTCGTCAGGAGCCGGTTCTTCGACAGCGCGAAGCCCGCCGTCGGCGCCAGCACGAAACAGCCGGTGCCATAGGTGCTCTTGATATCGCCGGGTTCAAGACACGCTTGACCGATCGCGGCAGCCTGCTGATCGCCGACAAGCGCGAGAACCGGAATCGGCCGCCCGAAGTGCTCGCTCTTCGTCTCGCCGAAATCGCTGATCGTGTCGCGCACTTCAGGAAGGCAGGCCTTGGGCGCATTGAAAATGTCGAGAAGCGCGTCATCCCACGCGCCGGTACGGATGTTGAAAAGGCTCGTGCGGCTGGCGTTCGTCGCGTCGGTCAGGTGCGCGCCGCCGGTAAGGCGGGCCAGCACGAAACTGTCGACCGTCCCGAACGCGAGCTCCCCGCGCGCCGCGCGCGGTCGGAGGTCCGGCGCGCTGTCGAGAATATGCGCGAGCTTCGTCGCGGAGAAATAGGGATCAAGAAGGAGGCCCGTGCGCGCCTGCACATCGGCTTCAAGGCCCCTCGCCTTCAGCGCGGCGCACACATCCGCCGTGCGGCGGTCTTGCCAGACGATCGCGTTATGGACGGGCTTAAGCGTCTTGCGCTCCCAGACGAGCGTCGTTTCCCGCTGGTTGGTGACGCCGATGGCGATGACACGGCCGCCCTTCGTTTCGGCTTCGTCGAGCGCCGCACGCGCGGTCGCGAGCGTCGTCGCCCAGATCGCTTCGGGATCATGTTCGACCCATCCCGCCTGCGGAAAGATCTGCGGAAATTCCTTCTGCGCGACGGCGACGATCGCCGCAGCGGCGTCGAACACGATCGCCCGGCTGGATGTCGTGCCCTGGTCGATGGCGAGGAGGAGAGGTTGAGCGGTCATCGGGCCATCACCCGCCAGCCCCATGGCGCCAGCGTCATCGGCGTCTCCGGATTGATCGTGACTTTCCCGCCGTTGAAGTCAACGTAATCGCCTTTCGCCTGCGCGGTTGGAAAGGTCACGGTGCGCATCTCGGGCGAGAAATTCATGACGACAAAGATGCGGTCGCCATCCCTTTCGCGCAGGAACGAGAAGACCTGCTGCGGCGAGGTATTCTCGACGCCGACCATGCGGGCGCCCCATTTGCCGTTGCGAAGCGCCGGATGCGCTTTGCGGTAGGCGATGAGGCGCTTGATGAGGTCGCCGTTCGGGTGCTGGCGCCAGGCGATCGGATCTTTCTCGAAAAATTCGAGGCGCCTTTCATTTCCGGCTTCAACGCCGTTATGGACGAGCGGGATGCCTTCGCCGACGAAAGACAGGACGATCGCCGCCGGCAGCGCTGGGCCGAAACGCTCGAACGACGTTCCTTCCCATGCGTTCTGGTCGTGGTTCTCGACATAGGTCATGCGCATCGCCTCAATCGGCCACGCGCTCTCGTTCTCTGAATAATAACCATAGAGCGCGCCGGTGTTCGCCTTGCCCGCCGAGATGTCGTGCATGGCGTTGTTCCAGCCCCAGGCGTAGCTGGCGTCGAAGGCGGCGCGGTGCACGTCGCGATGGTTGAATTCGGCGAGCATGAAGACCGGCTTGATCGTGTCGAGTTCGGCCCGCAGGTTTTCCCAGAAATCGAGCGGCACATAGCCCGCGACGTCGCAGCGATATCCGTCGACGCCGACTTCCTTCACCCAGTAGACCATCGCCTCCGTCATATATTGGCGAAGGTCGCGATTGTTCCAGTCGAAGTCGATGATATCCGACCAGTCCCACCAGGGTGTCGGCTGGAAGTCGTCCTTCCAGTCCTTGATGTACCAGTCGGGATGCTCCGTAACGAGAGGATTGTCCCAGGCGCTGTGATTGGCGACCCAGTCGAGAATGACCTTGAACCCCTGTTCATGCGCCGCATCGACGAAGGATTTCAGGTCCTCCACCGTGCCGAATTCAGGGTTGACCCCTCGATAGTCTTTCACCGAATAGGGGCTGCCGAGCGATCCCTTCCGGTT
>CAZNXR010000445.1:0-2279 GCA_964576815.1 uncultured Caulobacterales bacterium
GTAGAGCAGGCGCCCGATCAGCGTCGACTTGCCGTCGTCGACGCTGCCGCAGGTGATGAACCGCAGCATCGACTTTTTTTCGTGCGCGTCGAGATAGGCGATGACGTCGTCGGCGGCGAGAGCGGCGGCGTGGGTCATGGGACCGGTTTCCTGAAACGTGCGCGCACCCCATCCCCGCTCATCCCGGCGAAAGCCGGGATCCACGTCTTTTTGCGAGCACGGATGCTATTCGCGGCGCGCCTGACGGCGCGCGCTAGATCCCGGCTTTCGCCGGGATGAGCGGTTGAGGGGGCGGCGCAGCGCATTAGAAATACCCCTCTTGTTTCTTCTTCTCCATCGACGCGCTTTGATCGTGGTCGATCACGCGGCCCTGTCTTTCGGAGCTCGTGGAAACCAGCATTTCCTGAATGACTTCCGGCAGCGTCGTCGCATTCGATCTGACCGCGCCGGTCAGCGGATAGCACCCCAGAGTGCGGAACCGCACCATTTCCAACTTCGGCTTTTCGCCCTTGGCCAGCGGCATGCGCTCGTCATCGACCATGAGGAGCGCGCCGTCGCGTTCGACGATCGGGCGCTCCGCCGCGAAATAGAGCGTCGGGATCGGGATGTTCTCACGATAGATGTATTGCCAGATGTCGAGCTCGGTCCAGTTCGAGATCGGGAAGACGCGGATCGACTCGCCCTTGTGAATTTTTGTGTTGTAGATCGACCAGAGTTCGGGGCGCTGGTTTTTCGGGTCCCAGCGGTGCTGCGCGGAGCGGAAGGAGAAAATGCGCTCCTTCGCGCGGCTCTTTTCCTCGTCGCGGCGCGCGCCGCCGAAGGCGACGTCGAACTTGTATTTGTCGAGACCCTGTTTCAGCGCCTGCGTCTTCATGATGTCGGTGTGCATCGCCGAGCCGTGCGTGAAGGGGCCGACGCCCTGGCGCACGCCCTCTTCATTGATGTGCACGATCAGGTTGAAGCCGAGCTCCTTCGCGATCCAGTCGCGATGTCGGTACATGTCCTTGAACTTCCAGGTCGTATCGACATGCATCAGCGGGAAAGGCGGGCGCGAGGGGAAGAACGCTTTCGCCGCAAGGTGCAGCATGACGGACGAGTCCTTGCCGACCGAATAGAGCATCACGGGGTTTTCGGCCTCGGCCGCGACCTCGCGCATGATGTGGATGGCCTCTGCCTCCAGCCGGTCGAGATGCGACATGTCGAGGCCGCCGCGATCGGCGCCCTTTCGCCGGCCTGACCGCTCCGGGCTTTCAAAGGCCGGCGCGGCGACGAATTTGCGCTCCATGCCGGGGATCGGCCCGCTTGCGCGCTCGACCGGCTTGCCGTGCTCCAGCTCCCTGAGGCGCTCGAACGCCGAATCGAGCGTCCGAACGGTGAGCTGCCCACCGGCCTTCAAGCGCGACAGGCCCTTGCCGTCATTGAGAAGCTTGCGGGAGATGGTGGAGAGCGACAGGTTATCGCGTTCCGCGAGGCGTTCGGCGCGTTCCATCAAGTCGGCGATCGACGTCATTGGGCTAATTCCCACGTTCTGAGCCCTCGATTTGCCACTTCCCACAATCAAAGTCAAGGAAAAATGTGGGAATCAACCTGAGACCTCCGGTCGCAGCGGCCAAAGGAGACCCATTCGTGGGATTTTAACCATGATTCTCGCGGGGAAGCCTCAGGCGAATCGAAAAAATCCAACCTGCGCTGCGCCATAGATGCGGCGGTCTTCCTCGGTGAAGCCGTCGATTAAGACCGGCGCCTCGTCCTTGCCCTGCTCGACGACGGCGAGCGCGCCGGGGGCAAGCCAGCCGCCTTTCTTCAATGCGGCGAGGGCGGGCGCGCAGAGGTCCTTGCCATAGGGCGGATCGAGGAAAGCGAGCGTGAAGGGTCCGCCGACGCCCGCCGGCTTCTCCCCGAGCGCGTCCGCGCCGCGCCGATGCACGCGCGTCGCCCCGAAAAGCCCCAGCGTCTCGACATTGTCGCGGATGGCGCCGCGCGCCGCGGCGTCCGTCTCAACGAAAAGGCAAAAACTCGCGCCGCGCGACATCGCCTCAAGGCCGAGCGCGCCCGATCCCGCGAAGAGATCGATGACGCGCGCGCCTTCAAAGGCGAAACCCTCACGATGGGCGAGGATGTTGAAAACGGATTCGCGCACGCGGTCCGCGGTCGGGCGAGTCTCGCGCCCCTTCGGCGCGACGAGCGCGCGCCCGGAGAAGGTTCCGCCGATGATGCGCATTAGAAGATCGGCCT
Organism: uncultured Caulobacterales bacterium; assembly: GCA_964576815.1. Lineage (GTDB taxonomy): Bacteria > Pseudomonadota > Alphaproteobacteria > Caulobacterales > Parvularculaceae > Amphiplicatus. The sequence goes on from CAZNXR010000445.1 coordinate 2,236, forward strand.
GAGCGGCGCCTCCCTCCCTTGAAAAGGGAGGGCTTTCGCGCACG
>CAZNXR010000446.1:0-520 GCA_964576815.1 uncultured Caulobacterales bacterium
GCGACGGCGTCACGCAAGGCATGGCGGGCATGGACCTCTCGCTCTTCTCGCGCGACGTGATCGCCATGGCGACCGCGGTGTCGCTGTCTCATAATGTCTTTGACGCCGCGTTGATGCTTGGCGTCTGCGACAAGATCGTACCGGGACTTTTTATCGGCGCGGCGCGGTTTGGCCATCTTCCGATCCTTTTCCTCCCGGCGGGGCCGATGCCTTCAGGTATTTCAAACGAGGAAAAGGCGCGCGTGCGCCAACTCCATGCCGAAGGCAAAGCAAGCCGCGACGAACTCCTCGCGGCGGAGAGCGCCAGCTATCATTCGCCGGGCACTTGCACCTTTTACGGCACGGCGAACTCCAACCAGATGCTGATGGAGATCATGGGTCTCCACCTGCCGGGCTCCGCCTTCGTCAATCCGGGCACGGCCATGCGGCGTTCCTTTGTCGTCGAGACGGCGCGGCGCGCGGCTGCTACGACGGCGTTGGGGGGAGAGTACATCCCTTTCTGCGACGTCATTGACGAGCG
>CAZNXR010000446.1:530-2248 GCA_964576815.1 uncultured Caulobacterales bacterium
GCTCGACCAACCACGCGATCCACCTCGTCGCTATGGCGCGCGCCGCCGGCGTCGTCGTCGACTGGACGGATTTCAGCGACCTCTCCGCGGCGACGCCGCTGCTCGCGCGCGTTTATCCGAATGGTTCGGCGGACGTGAACGCGTTTGAAGCGGCGGGCGGCGTCGCCTTCATCATCCGTGAGCTGATCGAGGCAGGCCGCCTCCACGAAGACGTCACGACGGCGATGGGGAAGGGGCTGCATCATTACGCCTGCTCCCCGGCGCTGAAAGGCGAAGCGCTGTCGTGGAGACCGGCGCGCGCGGAGAGCGGCGATCCCTCGGTCCTGCGCCCTGTAAGCGACCCGCATGCGAAGACCGGCGGCTTGTTGCTCCTCGACGGGCCGCTCGGCCGCGCGATCATCAAGGTTTCGGCGGTGAAACCAGAACGCCGCATCGTCGAGGCGCCGGCGATCGTCTTCCGCTCGCAGAAGGACCTCATCGACCGGTTCAAAGCGGGCGACCTCAATCGGGATTTCATCGCTGTCGTGCCGTTCCAGGGGCCGAAGGCGAACGGCATGCCGGAGCTGCACAAGTTGACGCCGCCCTTGGGCGTCCTGCAGGACAAGGGCTACAAGGTCGCGCTCGTCACGGACGGACGCATGTCAGGGGCAAGCGGCAAGGTGCCCGCCGCCATTCATCTCTCGCCCGAAGCGCTCGACGGCGGCGCGCTCGCCAAAGTGCGTGACGGCGACCTCATGCGGCTTGATGCGGAGAAGGGCGTCCTCGACATACTGGTCGATAAACGAGAGTTCATTGCGCGCGCACCGGCGCCGTTCGAGGGCGAAGCCGAGCGCCGGGGAACGGGGCGCGAGCTGTTCGCCGGCATGCGCGCGCACGTGACCTCGGCGGAGGAGGGCGCGATGACTTTCTTGCTGACCGAGCAGGAGTACGCGCCGTGACCGATCCCGTGCTCGTCGCTGACATCGGCGGCACCAATGCGCGCTTTGCGCTTGCGACGATTAGCGGCGGCGCGATTTCGGTCGGCGACATGCATGCCTTTCGTGCGGAGGACTATGAATCGATCCGCGACGCCGCCGACGCCTTTCTCGAAGCGGTGCAGGCAAAGCCCAAATTCGCGTGTTTTGCGGTCGCCGGGCCGATCACCGATGCTGTCGTCGAGTTCACCAACTCGCCCTGGGTGCTCGATATCGAGAAAACAAAACGGCAGATGAAGCTCGATCGCCTGCTGGCGATCAATGATTTCGAAGCGCTCGCGACCAGCGTTCGCGATCTGGAAGCCGGCGATTTTCTCGCTGTGAAAGCGGGCGACGCCGAACCGGCGGCGCCGGCGCTTGTCATCGGTCCCGGCACCGGGCTCGGCCAGGCGCTGATCGTGCCGGCGCCGGGCGGCGATCGCATCATTCCGACGGAGGGCGGCCATGTCGCCTTCGCGCCGCAGACCGAGGAAGAAATCGACGTGCTGCGCTTCATCCAGCGCGAGCACAAGCGCGTGTCGATCGAGCGTCTCCTCTCGGGCCGCGGGCTCGTCAATATTCATCGCGCGCTCTGCGCCATCGCCGGCACCCCGCGCGTCTCATTGCAGGCTGATGAAATCACCCGAGCGGCGCTTACCCGTGAGTTTCCAATCGCCGTGAAAGCGGTCGAGATGTTTTGCGCCGTTCTAGGTTCGGCTGCCGGCGACGCTGTGCTCGCCGCGGGCGCGCGGGGCGGCGTCGTGC
>CAZNXR010000447.1:0-2235 GCA_964576815.1 uncultured Caulobacterales bacterium
CACCTCGCGCAGCGGCGGCAGGTCTTCGCTCATGCGCCGGCGCGCCGCGCCGCGAGGCTTGCCGCAAGGCGGATGGCAGCGATGAGGCTGTCGGCGCGCGCAATCCTCTTGCCGGCGATGTCGAGCGCGGTGCCGTGGTCGGGCGAGGTGCGCACGATCGGAAGCCCGAGCGTCACATTGACCGCCTCGTGGAAGGCGAGCGTCTTTGCAGGGATCAGCGCCTGATCGTGCAGCATGCAGAGCGCGGCGTCGTAGCGGGCGCGCGCTTCTTCGTGGAAGAGCGTGTCGGCCGGGTGCGGGCCGGTGACGCGGCCGCCGTAACGCGCGCTGAGCGCGGCGACCGCAGGCGCGATCACATCGGCGTCCTCGCGTCCCATTGCGCCCTTTTCGCCTGCATGCGGGTTAAGGCCGGATACGGCAAGGCGCGGCGAAGCGAGGCCGAAATCCTCTGCAAGCGCGTCGAGCGTCACGGTTCCCTTGGCGACAATCATCTCCTCCGTAAGCGCGGCCGCCGCATCGCGCACCGACTGGTGGATCGTCACCGGCACGGTGCGCAAGGTAGGCCCGGCGATCATCATCACGGCGCCGCGCGCGCGGCCGCCCGGCATCGGCGCGCCGCGCGTCAGGTGCTCGATGAATTCGGTGTGGCCCGGCCATGGAAATCCGGCGGCGGCGAGGCTCGATTTTTCGATCGGATTGGTGATGACGCCCGCCGCCTCGCCCACAAGGGCGAACGCGACCGCCTGCTCGATCGCGGCGATCACCGCCGGCGCCGATCGAGGGTCGGCGCGCGCCGGTCGCGCTCTCGCCTCGACGCCGATGTCGAGAACGGGGAGCGCCTCCGCGAACACCGCCGCCGCGTCGCGCGGCGCGCCGATCATCCGTATACGGTCCGCCGGGAAGACGCCCGGATCGCCGACGACGAAAAATCCGGGTCCGGACGATTTAAGCGCGGCGTGCGCCTTCAGCGCGATCTCGGGCCCGACGCCGCCCGGCTCGCCCATCGTCAGCGCGAGGGGCCCCGTCATGGGCGGGCCGCGCCGTCCATCCCGCTCAGCCGTCCGCCCGCGGACCGGGCTCCGGCGCGCGCAGACGGACATCGACCGAGGATTTGCGCTCGACATCGCGCAGGTACTGGTTGGCGATGCGCTGCAGGTGGCGGCCGTAAAGACGATCCTCGATCGCCGTGCGCGAGGGAATGCCGAGGCCTTCATCGACTTCGCAGGCGTAAAGGATATGAAGCGCGTCGTCCGCCTCGATCACGTCGCTGATGTTTCCGCGGCCGAGGCCTTCGACCGCGCTCCGGAAGCGCTCGTCGATCGCGCCGAGCGGCGCGTTTTCGATGATCGCGACGCCGACATCGGGCCCAAGGTCCTGGCGCAGCGTGCGTCCGCCGGCGCAGGCCTGCGCGGTGGCGAGCTTTTCAAGCGCCGTCCGGGCCGCGGCCCTACCCATCGACAGCGGCGCGCCGGCATAGGCGAGCGTCCAGCTCTTCTCGCCCTGCACTACGGCGGCGCGCTTGTCGCGCACGGCCATGATCATGAACGCGCCGTCGGCGAGAATGGGGTTCGTCACGGCGCCCGGCGGCAATTCGCGCACCGCCTCGCCGAGTTCGGGCGACAATTCTCCGGGCCGCACCCAGCCCATGTCGCCCCCGGTCGCGGCGGTCGTGCACGCCGAGAACTGCTGCGCGACGACAGCGAAGGGAACGCCTTTGCGCATCTGCTCGATGAGTTGGAGGCCGCCCTGGTAAAAGGATTGCGCTTGATCGGGCGACGGCACGGGCAGGCAAATCTCGGAAACGAGAAGCTGCTCCTGGGTTGCGTCCTCGTGCAGTCGCTCCAGCGTCTGGTTGATTTCGTCGTCGGTGACGCGCGCGCGTTTGCCGTAGCGGCCCTGCACAAGTTCCGGCCAGACGACGCCCGCCGCGATCTGGCTCTTCAGCGCACCGAGCGAAATGCCGTCGGCGCTCAACACCTGCTCAAGCTGATCGACCGTCAAGCCGCTCTGGCCGGCCATGTTGCGAAGCTCGGACTGGATCGCCGCTTCCGGCGCTTCAAGTTCGAATTTCTTCGCTTCCTGAAGCTTCAGTTGCTCCTCGACAAGATCGCGCACCGCCTGTTCCTGCAGGCGCGGCAGAAGCTGCGGGTTCACGCGGCCGCCGGAAGAAAGGATCATCAGTTTCAGGCGTTGCTCGACGTCATAGGTCGTGATGACCGTGTCGTTGACGATCGC
>CAZNXR010000448.1:0-2234 GCA_964576815.1 uncultured Caulobacterales bacterium
CGGCCCCCAGTGCGACGCCTGAAGACCTATCCGCCGGGCAGGTGCGCGTCAAACGTAGCGCTCAACCGCCGAAGACGACTTCGTGCATGATGCGTCCAGGGAGGAAAGCGAGCGCGCCGGCGACGATAAGCCCGCCGATGAAGACGCTGATGAACGGCCAGCTGTGCCGCTTTAGCGCCGGCCCGCCGCGCAGCAGAAGACGGACGCCGCTGACAAGGCCGACCGCCGTGATCGGAATGAAGAAGTGAATGAAGGAAAGCCGCTCCCAATAGGGCGTTCCTTCCGGGGCCGGGCGCAGGATGAACGCCGAACTCACCGCGACGACGATCATGATCAAAACCCAGATCACGCCGAGCGTCCGGTGCGGCAGCGTTCCCTTGGGCGCAATGATCTGAATGAGGCCGAGGAGAAAGGCCGCCATGGCGCCGAACGCGTGAACCTGAATGATAAGCGGCGCTTGAACAAGCGGATCGAGAGACATCCAGGCTGCTCCCTCAAGCGGCCGTCGTCAGACGCAAACCGACTGCGCCGACGCCGATCATGGCGATGAAAAAATAGTGCGAAGGTTCGAGCCGTTGCCCGAACAAGAACGCGCCGATCGTTGCAACGAGCGCAATGCCGGTCCCCGCCCAGATGGCGTAGGCGACGCCGAGCGGGATCACTTTCAACACGGGTGCGAAAGCCCAGAAACACGCCGAATAAAGGGCGATCGAAAGCCCGCCGAGCAGCGGCTTTTCAAAGCCGTTTGACAGTTTGAGCACGCTGGTCGCGGCGACCTCAAGCAGGATGGCAACGCCCAAAAGTCCCCACGCTCCCAAGTTCATCTACGCCTCCATCCGTCATAGCTTTGTAAAGCAAAGTACCTGGATCCGGCGCTGGTTGCAAGCGCATCTTGGCGCCCAGCGACTTCGGTCAGTCGCGACGAAACGAAAAAGCGAGGTAAACGCCGGCGAGCGCGGCAGCGAGGCCGAACCAGGTCAGCGCATATTCGAGATGGCGGTTCGAAAACTCGACGCGCGTCAGCCCGCCCTTCGGCCAGGGCCCGTTTTGTTCACGCGCGAAACTGTCGATGTAGTAGGGCGGAACGTCGAGGCCGTGAGCGGCGGCGAAAATGCGCGGATCGCGGCTGAAGTATAGATTATCCGTCGGCTGATCTTTGGGTGCGAAGGTCCGTTCGAAGCCCCGCTTCTCCTCAGCGCGGCGAAAAAGCCCTTCGACGCGAGTTTCGCCCGTCGCATCGGCCGCAGCCTCAAGGTCCTGCGAAATGCCTTGCGGAACGAAGCCGCGATTGACGTAGATCGCCCGTCCGGCGGTGATGAGCGGCGAAAACACCAGCACGCCGGCCTGTCCGTCATGCGCGCTGAAGACCCGTGCTGTCCCCTCATTCCGGTAGCGGCCATCGGCGTAGACCGGCTGATATTCGAGGTCTTCGCCTGCTTGCGCGCGGAGGAGCGCTTCGCCGAGCGAAATCGGCGCAGCGGCGAGACGCGATTCGGTTTTCGATACGAGCGCCTTTTTCCAGGCAAGCCGCTGCATCTGCCACGCACCCAGCGAACAAAGAACGGCGAGCGCGGCGCAAGCCGCCGCTGTCAGAACGGGCCGGAAGCGAAACTTCATTCCTCGACCCGGCCCTCTTCGGCCTTGTGCTTGAATTGGAGCGCGATGAGCGTCGCCTTGAACGGCCGCAGCAGCAAGAGCGTCAGGCCGACGGCGAGCCCGCCGGCGAGCGCAAAGGCGACGGGGATTGAAGCGAACCAGACGAACCGCGCGATGAAGGCGACGGCGACGGCGACCGGCCCGACGAGGAACATGATGAAGACGGCGGGGCCATCGCCGGAATCGGCCTTCAGGAGATCGAGCCCGCACATCGAACAGCGATCATTGAGACCGAGAAACGTCCGGAAGAGAGGCCCCTGCCCGCAGCGCGGGCATTTGCCGCCGAGCCCCACGGCAATCGGCGATACGGGCGGGTAATAGGTCATCGCAGAGGCGTAATCCTCAGGACGCTGTCGCTTACGGCGGCGCCGTCACGATAGGCCCTTGCCGCGATGATCACCGCTTCCGGTTTCAGGGCTATGCAGGTCGAGCTGTCGCCTTCCCGGCCGATAAGGCCGTCCGCCAGCATCGCCTCGCGCAACTCCGGTGAGAACTCCTCGCACCAGATCATCGCCAGAAGGAGGGCTTCGCCGTCGCGGCGCGCCCAGTAATACTGAAAGCCGTCGCCGTCATCGTCT
>CAZNXR010000449.1:0-2230 GCA_964576815.1 uncultured Caulobacterales bacterium
GAAAGCCACGCCGAAGAAGACAAGGCCAAACGCGCCCGCGTCGAAGCCAGGAACCAGGGCGAAAGCGCCGTCCACCAGACCGAAAAGGCGCTGAAGGACTACGGCGACAAGATCTCCGCCGACGAGAAAAAGGCGATCGAGGATGCGGTCGCCAGCTTGCGCGCGACGCTCGCCGACGACAATGCCGACGCCGCCAAGATCAGCGCCGACACGCAGGCGATGCTGACCGCCGCGATGAAACTCGGCGAGGCGATGTACAAGGCCCAAGGCGCAGGCGCCGCTGACGGCGAAACGCCTGCGGGCGATGAGAAAGTCGTCGACGCGGACTTCGAGGAAGTCGACGGCGACAAGAAGGATTGAGGCGATAGGCGATAGGCGATAGGCAGCCGTCCGATTCTACTGCCTACTGACTATTCACTATTGCCTCCCCGAAGGGGCGGCGATGGCGCAGGATTTCTACACGACGCTCGGGCTGGAGCGCGGCGCGGATGAAGCCGCAATCAAATCCGCCTTTCGCAAGGCGGCGATGAAATATCACCCTGACCGCAATCAGGGCGACGCCGAGGCCGAAAGCAAATTCAAGGAAATCGGCGAGGCCTACGAAATCCTCTCCGATCCGCAAAAGCGCGCCGCCTATGACCGCTACGGCCACGCTGCGTTCCGCAATGGGTCGGGCGGGGCGACCGGCTTCAGCGGTTTCGCCGGCGGCTTTGACGCCGGCGCCTTCTCCGACGTGTTCGAAGACCTCTTCAGCGACCTCATGGGCGCGCGGGGGCAGCGTGCGCGCGGCCCCGGGCGCGGCGCCGACCTCAAATACGCGCTCGAAATCAACCTGGAGGAAGCCTTCAACGGCAAGAAGGCGACGATCACCGTGCCGGGCACGGTGGCGTGCGAGACCTGCACCGGCTCGGGCGCCAAACCCGGCTCCGGCCCGACGACGTGCGGCGCCTGCCGCGGCGCGGGACGCGTCCGCGTGCAGCAGGGTTTTTTCACGCTGGAGCGCACCTGCCCGCAATGCGGCGGCGAGGGGCGCGTCATTGCCGATCCGTGTGCGGATTGCGGCGGCCAGGGCCGCGTCCGGCGCGAACGCACGCTCGCCGTCGACGTGCCGGCCGGGATTGAAAGCGGCACGCGGATCAGGCTCGCCGGCGAGGGCGAAGCAGGCCCCCGCGGCGGGCCCGAAGGCGATCTCTACATCTTTATCGAGGTGAAGCCGCACGAATTGTTCGACCGCGACGGCGCCGATCTGTTCTGCGCCGTACCCGTGCCGATGACGATCGCCGCCTTAGGCGGTGCGATCGAGGCGCCGACGATCGACGGCGGACGCATGCCGATCGACATCCCCGAAGGCTCGCAGACCGGCAAGCGCTTCAAGGTGAAGGGCCGCGGCATGTCGCGATTGAACCAAAAGGGGCGCGGCGACCTCTACGTCGAAATCGGCGTCGAAACGCCGGTGAACATGACAGCCCGCCAGAAGCAACTGCTGCGCGAATTCTGCGAAGCAGGCGGCGATGAGAAGTGCCCGCAGTCGAAGGGGTTCTTTGATCGCGCGAAGAAGTTCTGGGATGGGATTGCGTGAGCGAGGACGACTCTTCGCGGAATGGTGGGAGTTCGACCGAACTTCTACGGCTCGGGGACCTTGTTCTCGCCTGCGGCGGCGCCGGGCTCTTCGTGGGTGCTATCGCAGGGCTCGTCGCGAGCGAAATTGCAGGACTTCCTACGGCTGCGTCTCTAGTGATCGGTATTGGCGCAGGAATGGTCGCGGCGGGAGTGATCGCGACATCTGCCCGCGTTCAAAAACTAATCGCCGGGGTCTTCTCCTTCGGAACTTGGTAACCGTGGATCAGCGGCTTCAGGCGGGCTTCAGCCCGCCGCCCCAACAGCGCCGGCGGGCCAAGGCCCGACCTACTGCCACATCAGGGGCAGACGGCGGAAGTAGCGCCTCGCCCCTAGTCGAACGCGCCGACCGCAAGCGCGAGGTGAAGGAGAGCCGCCCAGTCGTTAATCGAATTCGTACGTTACCCTCGCGACATTGCGGTAACGAGCGCTCAGGCATATCCGCCGTCGTCACGGGCGCCCGATCATCGGTTACCGCCATTGAGGTCAAATGACGCGCGACACGCTGTTCCTTCTGCCGCCGGGCTTCATCGACAATGGGCGGCGCGAGTTCTGTCCGGAATGCGCCGAGCTCTGGGGGTTCCTCAGCTATTACCCGGCGATCCGCGAAATG
>CAZNXR010000450.1:0-2230 GCA_964576815.1 uncultured Caulobacterales bacterium
TTAAGGTGTTTCTTGGGGCTGCGCCCTCACCCTGCCCTCTCCCGCAAGCGGGAGAGGGTAAGGTGCCAGCGTGTCTAGGCGCCATCTCCCTCACTCCGTTCCGCCCTTCTTCGACAGCAGCTTGGTCTTCTCGCGCGAGCCCGCCGAGCTTCCGAAGAAATAATTGACGACGGCGGCGGTCATCGTCGCAAGGGCGCCGAGCATGATTGAAAACTCGGTCTCAGCCCCCTCCGGCAATCGGCGGGCGACCATGACGCCGAGCGTCAGGAAGAAGCCGGCGATGATCAGCGCGCCAAGGACTGAGGGCGTCCAGTCCTCCATCGCGGTCTGGCGCGTGCGCGCGCTCGCCCGGTCGGCGGCGTCGATCTTCTGCTCTTCGACGGCGGCCTGGCGGAGCGCAATCGCAAATTCGTGCTCGGCCCGTTTTAGGGCGATGATCTGGTCGGCCGTCGCCCCTTCGATCGCCTCGGCGATCGCCTCCTCGTCGGCGGCGTCCTTGCCGAAGATGGCGCGCGATAGCGCCTCGACCGCCGCGCCGGCGAGCGGGCCGCCGAGCTCTCTGGCGATTTTCGGCGCGGTCTTGGCGACCGCGCGCTTCAACCGCCCGCGCTTGCCGCCCTTTTCGGGCAACGCTGTCTCCGCCTGCTTCTCCGTTTCTTTCTTCGCCATGGCGCCTCCTTAGCGCGACCGCTGTTGACCTAGTCGCCGAAGATCATAAGGGGTCCCGAAGGGGGTTGGATAAGTAGGGGGATAACCAGGGGGATAAGTAGGGGGATAACTTGTGGGACGCGCGCGTTAACCATTTAAGCGCTTGAAACTATTTCACGAATTTCATCCCCAAATAGGATTGCGCGAATGCGCGGATCAATCCAAGGTTGAATCGGTCGAAAAGGCGAAGTGCTAAGTTTCGACTTTTTTCTCTGGTTTCGGGGCGGAATGGTCTGGCTTGCACTCCTGGCGGCGCTGATAGCGATTCCGGCGATCGCGGAGTCTCGCCTCGCCCGCCGCGCGAGCGCCGCGCCGGCGCTCCTTATCGCGGCCGGCGCCGTCGCCGCGGCGATCGTCAGCCTGCTGAGGATCCCGTCGCCGCCGGCCGACGCCCTCGCCTTCGCGGCGAAAGCCGCGCTTGCAATGCTCGGCTTCGCCTCCGCGGCGCAGCTGCGCGTCAGCCGGCTCGCCAGCCAGTGCCCCTCGGCGTTCCGGCTGACCTTCGGCGGCGCGCCGATCTATTTCTTCGCCTGTTCGCTCGCCGCGTTTATCATGCTGCCGCAGCTGTCGATTCCGTCCGCGATGCTGGTCGGGGGCGCGCTGATGCTCAACGGCGCGGCGTTCGACCGGCGGGCCGTCGCGGCGACGCCGGCGCCGGCGGTCATCAAGGCCGCCGTCCGAAACGAAAGCGCGGCGATCATCGCGCTCGGCATTCCCTTTGCGACGCTGCTCGCCGCGAACGCGACCGCCGCAACGCCGTCGGAGCCCGCGCTAGGCCCTCTCATGGTTTCGACCTTCGCGGTGCTGAAGGGTTTCGCGTTCGGCGGCGTCGCCGGCCTTGCCGCTGCGGCCCTTGGCGCATGGTATCGCCGCCGCACGATGCAGAGCCGCGCGCTTGACGGGCAGTTCGCGATCCTCGCCGGGCTCTTGATGTTTGTGCTCGGCCCCGGCGTCGGCGCCGATCCGGTCGTCGGCGCGACCGCCGCGGGGCTCCTCTGGGGCGAGCAGACGTCGGCGTCATCGACGACGCGGCTGCGCATCCGCCGTTATGTCGATCGCGCCGTCATTCCCGCCGCCTATGCCGGCTTCGGCGCGATCCTCCTGCCGCGGCTGCTCGGCGCCGACATGCTGAGCATCGTCTTCGCGCTCGCCGCCGTGACCGTCATGCGTGCGGGGCCGCGTCTTGCGATCCTGCAGACGCCGGAGATCGCCAAGGAAAGCCAGATGTTCCTCGCCTGGTTCGGCGGCGCGCCCGGCGCGGCCTCGGCCCTCTTCGTCATGATGCTAATCGGCAACCCCGCGCTCCTCGACGCCGACGCGGTGCTGACCGTCACCGCCATCGCCGTGATGTTCGGCGTCGCCGCCGCAAGGCTGACCTCCAAGCCGCTCGCCGAATACTACACGAAGCAAACGCTGCTCGCGCGGCGGCGGAAGGCTTGGGCGGGGTGAAGGGCTTCGCCCTCACCCCGTCCGTTCAAAAATCTCCCGCCCAATGAGCATCCTTCTGATCTCGCTCGTTCCC
>CAZNXR010000451.1:0-2227 GCA_964576815.1 uncultured Caulobacterales bacterium
CCGCCGCCCGCCGCGATCGCCGCGATGGGCGACAAAGCGGAATCAAAGCGCCGCATGATCGCAGCCGGCGTTCCCTGCATTCCCGGCTATCAGGATGAAGACCAGGCCGACGCGCGCCTGATGAAAGAAGCAGAGCGCATCGGCTTTCCGGTGATGCTGAAAGCCTCGGCCGGCGGCGGCGGGCGCGGCCAGCGCATCGTGACACGCAGCGAAGAGCTTTCCGAAGCGATCGCCTCGGCGCGGCGCGAATCGGAGAGCGCCTTCGGCGACGGCCGCCTTATCGTCGAGAAGGCGATCGTCGGCGGGCGCCATGTCGAGATTCAGGTGATGGCGGATGCGCACGGCGCCGTCCTTTATCTCGGCGAGCGCGACTGCTCGCTGCAGCGCCGCCGCCAGAAAGTGATCGAGGAAGCGCCCTCGCCGGTGATCTCGCCCGACATGCGCAAACGCATGGGCGAAGCGGCGGCCGAGGCGGCGCGCGCGGTCGGCTATCGCAACGCCGGGACGGTCGAGTTTCTTTATGATCCGGCGGCGAAGGAGTTCTATTTCCTTGAAATGAACACGCGCTTGCAAGTCGAGCATCCGGTGACCGAGATGGTGACTGGCCTCGATATTGTCGCGCTGCAATTCGATGTCGCTGAAGGCAAGCGCCTGCCGCTGACGCAGGACGACATTCGCTTCACCGGCCACGCGGTGGAAGCGCGCTTATATGCTGAGGACCCGGCGAAGAATTTCCTGCCGCAGACGGGCCGCATCGTCCGCTTTGAAACGCCGGCGGGCGTGCGCGTCGATCAGGGCGTCGAGACGGGCGATGAAGTGTCGGCGTTCTACGATCCGATGATCGCGAAAGTGATCGCGCACGGCGCCACCCGCGACGAGGCTTGCGCAAAGCTCGCCTCGGCGCTCGACCGCATGACGCTCCTCGGCCTCACGGCGAACGCGCCGTTCCTCGCGGCATTGCTCCGTGACAAGACCTTTCTCGACGGCGGCGCCGATATCGGCCACGTTGAGCGCAACCTCGATGCGATTAACACGGCGGCCGCCGCGCCGGTTGAGCCTGTCGATGTCGCGCTCGCGGCGGCGGCGCTCCTCGACCGCCCGTTCGGCGCCCTTCACACGGGCTGGAGCTCGCGCGGCGCGTCGGCTTTCCCAGTGAAGCTGCACTATGGCGACGAAACGATCGCCGCGTCGATCGGCGTCGGCCGGAACTTCATCTCGGCGAAGATGGCGAGCGGCGAAGCGCGCATCGATATTCTCGACATGACGCCGGAAAAGGTCCGCTACCAGATCGGCGCGGCGCGTCATTCCGCGGCGATCGCGCGCGACGGCGATGTCGTCGATATTCAGCGCGGGCGCGTCGCGCGCCGCTTCATCGACATGACCTTCGCGCCCGCCGCCGAAGCCGGCGCCGGGGCCGATGCAGTGAAGGCGCCGATGGCCGGCGCGGTCATCTCGGTTTCGGTCAAGCCGGGCGACGCGGTCACGAAGGGGCGAACGGTCGCGACCATCGAGGCGATGAAGATGGAGCACCAGCTCAAGGCCCCGCGCGACGGCGTCGTCGCGGAAGTGCTGGCGAAACCGGGCGATCAGGTCGCGATCCGCGCCAAGATCGTCGTTCTGCAATCGGAGAGTTCACCATGACCGACACCGTCATCATCACCTGCGCGCTGACGGGCGTGCTCACTAATCCGAAGCAGCATCCGGTTCCGGTGACGCCGGAGGAAATGGCGGCGGAAGCGCGGCGCGCCTATGACGCCGGCGCCTCCATCATGCATGTCCATTATCGCGACCAACGCGAAGGCATGGGGCACCTGCCGACCTGGGACGCCGCCGTCTGCAATGAAATCAACGCGGCGATCCGCGCAGCCTGTCCCGGCGTCGTCATCAATATGACGACGGGCGTCGTCGGGCCAGAGTATCAGCATGTGCTCGATTATTTGCGCGCCTGCCGGCCGGAAATGGCGGCCTGCAACGCCGGCACGCTCAATTACCTCAAGACGAAGAGCGACGGCTCCTGGGCGTGGCCGCCGATGACCTTCGACAATCCGGTGTCGAAAGTGACGGACTTCATCAATGTGATGCAGGAGATCGGCACACTTCCTGAATTCGAGTGCTTCGATGTCGGCATCGTGCGCGCGGTGGGACTTTATATCGAGAACGGCATGACGAAGCATGCCGACTATAATTTCGTGATGGGCGTCGCCTCCGGCATGCCGGCGGACCCGGA
>CAZNXR010000452.1:0-2218 GCA_964576815.1 uncultured Caulobacterales bacterium
GGCGCGGCAAGCGCGACGCCCGTCCAGACCCGGTGCGCGCGGCCCGAGAGAAGCTCCAGGCAGAAGCGCGCCTGCTCCCTGGTCTCCGCCTTCGGCAGAATACGCCGCCCGCACGCGACCGCCGTATCCGCAGCGAGAACCGCCGCATCGGGCGCGCGCGCGGCGACCGCTTCGGCCTTCTCGATAGCGAGGCGCGAGACATAGTCGCGGACAAGTTCGCCCTTCTTCTCGCTCTCGTCGAGATCGGCGCCGATGACGGCGTCGGGCTCGGCGCCGATCATGCGCAGGATGTCGAGGCGGCGCGGAGAGGCGCTGGCGAGGATGAGGCGCAAGGAGCGCCGTCCTACGGTGTTGGGCGACAGGTCTCTATCGCCCAACACCGTAGTTTCTTTCGGGGTCGCGTCGGCATGCGAAAAACGGTTGAGTCCACTTTTTCGCCCGACGCTTTACTTGAAGCGGAAAGTGATGCGGCCCTTGGTGAGGTCGTAAGGGGTCATTTCGACCTGCACGCGGTCGCCGGCGAGAACGCGGATGCGGTTCTTGCGCATCTTGCCTGCGGTGTGGGCGATGATCTCGTGCCCCTGCTCGAGCTTCACGCGAAAGGTTGCGTTCGGCAGCAGTTCTTCGACCGTTCCTTCAAATTCCAGCAGTTCTTCCTTGGCCATGCAATCCCTCGGTTCAGGCGATCCCCCCTCCTGTCGGGGCCGCCCGGCCTTCGGGCTGTTGCGGATCTAAGGCGCGGGAAAATGGTCCCGGCGGAGGCTAAAATCAAGGCTCTTTCTTTTCGTTGAGAAAGCGGGCGCGAATGCGCGACCGCAGCTCGTCGCGAACCGCCCGATAGGCGCCAAAAAGCGCATCGTCGCCGCCGCGAACGTCGCTCGGGTTCTCGATCGGCCAGAACTCGATGCGGCTTGCCGGCAGGAGCCGTCGCGCCTCGGCCGCTGCTTCCGGCGTCAGCGCTACGACGACATCGAAGCGCGTCACATCGACGTCGGAAAGGGCCTTGGGCTCGTAATCGCCGAGGGAGACGCCGATTTCTTCAAGCACTGGGCCAATGAAGGGATCGGCCCCGCCTTCGTAGACGCCAGCCGAATCGACAAGCATCGCCGGCGCGCCCTCGCGCGCGAGAATCGCGGCGGCCATCGGCGAGCGCACCGAGTTCAGATTGCAGACGAAAAGCACCTTATTGGCCATCGGCGTCTATCGCATGTGAAAAGAGCAGATCAGCGTGAAAAGCCGCCGCGCGGTGTTGAGATCGAGACGGATCTTCTCCGTCAGTCTTTCGCGCAGGATTTCCGAGCCCTCATTATGCATCGCGCGCCGCGCCATATCGACGGTTTCGATCTGCGCAGGCGCGGCCGTGCGGATCGCATCGTAATAGCTCTCGCACAGCATGAAGTAGTCCTTGATGATCTTCCGGAAGGGAGACATCGACAGGTGCACCTGTCCGATCGGTTCCCCGCCGGGATTTGAAGGATCGTGACGGCGCACGTCGAAGACAAGACGGGTCTCGACGACCGACAGATAGAGTTCGAACGGCCCGTCGCCGCCGCCGATCGGCTCGAAATGGTTTTCCTCGATCAGGTCGTAGATCGCGACTTTCCGCTCATGCTCGATATCGGCGGTCGCGCGCGCGAGGCTGCGCTCGTCAAGCTCGATGCGGACGATCCGGCGCTTTTCTTTGTCAGTGTCGTCCGCCATCAGCGCTTCCATAACGCGGCGACGAGCTTACCGGCGCATCGGGGCGTGGTCACCCCTCGTGCTCCGGCTTCATCCGCGTCATCCACGGCGCCGAGATGTCGGCGAGACTGGCGTTGACGCTTTCAACGTCGAGCCGGATGGCGCCGCCGCCCGCGAAGTCGAAGGTGACGGCGCCGGTCCCGTCCTCGCCGGGGGTGAAACGCAGCGCGAGGAGCTCAACCACCGCGTTTTTCGCATCGAGGCGGAGATTCGACTGCCTGACCGCCTTCACATCGTCGAAATGGCACCCGGTGCGCACGCGCGCGAAGGGGCCGCGGTTTCCGCCGCTTGCACTTTCCCACAGAAAGCGGTTGGCGACGAAGGCGAAGCGGCGCTGGCGCGGCAGGTGCGCGAAGTCGCCGATCCTGACGACGGCATCCTGAAGGACGGCCGACATGGCGCCGAGATCGTCCGCGTCCTCGGCGACGAGCCGCAACGGCTTCCAGCCCTCCAGTCCGGTCATCGCCCCGCCTTCACC
>CAZNXR010000453.1:0-2217 GCA_964576815.1 uncultured Caulobacterales bacterium
GTTCGACTGCGGCGCATTTCATTGCAGCCCTTGGGGCGCGCGTAAGGGACGGCCTTTATATAAGGGCTGTTCCGACCTCGGAAGACACAGCGAGAAAAGCCGCCGCAGCCGGCATCGACCTTGTCGAACCTGACGAAGCGACGACAATCGATCTCGCAATAGACGGCGCAGATGAAGTTGACGGCGCGCTGACGCTCATCAAAGGGGGAGGCGGCGCGCTCCTGCGGGAGAAAATCGTCGCCAACGCGGCGCGCGGCTTCATCGTGATCGCCGACGCCTCGAAGAAAGTGGCGCAGTTGGGCCGGTTTCCGCTGCCGGTTGAGATTGATCGCTACGCCTTTGCGCTGACAGTTCGCGCAGTGCGCGAGTCGCTCATTCGGCAGGGCTACCCGCGCGCCGACATTCGCCTGCGGGCAAGCGCCGCCGGACCGGCCTTTCTGAGCGACGGCGGCAATTTCATTCTCGACTGCGCCCTCGCCCGCATCGAGGATGCGCCGGCGCTTGATGACGCCCTGAAACAGATCCCGGGCGTCGTCGAAACCGGGCTCTTCATCGGGATGGCGGATACGGTCATTCTCGCGGGGCCTGCCGGCCTTGAAGAACTGGCGCGGTGACGGCAGTGACGCGGGTCCCCTTTGATGAATTGAAGTCGGCGATCCGCGATTACGGGCAGGCGGCGTTCCAGAATCTTTTCAGATGCCGCGCGCTCGGCGACGCGATCGTCGCCGGCTTCCACGACTATGAAGGCTGTCCGAAGGGAAACGTGGCAGGCGTTCCGGCGGAAGGGCCGTTCGATCCGCACAAGGATTACGGCGACGGCGCCTTCTCCTATTCGGGCCGCGAGATCATCATTCTTGAGCCCGTCCGGTTCGGGCTCTCGCTCATCGTCGGCAACGCCGAAGACAAGGGCGCGCTGTGGCTTCGCACGGTGATCGCGGCGGAGGTCGCTGGCGATCATTTCGACGTCTATGTCGCGCACCGGCCGGTAGTCCGCGTCGCGCTGGATTTCGAAGGCAAGCTGGGGCCCGTGTTTGAGGCCGTGCACCGGGAATTCATCGAAACCTTCACCCTCGAAACCGAGGATTTCCTTGACGCAGGCTTCAAGTCTCGCATCGGTTTTCTGCCGGGATAGGCGCATCATGACCAAATTCGACTACGACCTATTCACGATCGGCGCGGGCTCGGGCGGCGTTCGCGCGTCGCGCCTTGCCGCGAGCTACGGCGCGCGTGTCGCTGTCGCGGAGGAGTTCCGCGTCGGCGGCACATGCGTGATCCGCGGCTGCGTGCCGAAAAAGCTTTTCGTCTACGCGTCCGAATTCGGTCACGCATTCGAGGAAGCGAAAGGCTATGGCTGGATAGCGGACGCCGCCCGCTTCGACTGGAAGACGCTCGTCGCCAACAAGGACGCCGAGATCGACCGGCTGAACGGGCTCTACATCAAGAACCTCAAGGCCGCCGGCGCTGAGATCATCGACAGCCGCGCGGTGCTGAGGGACGCCCATACCGTCCACCTTGTGAAAGAGAATCGCACCGTCACGGCGGCGAAGATCCTCATCGCGACCGGCGGCCATCCGTGGACGGACCAGTCGATTCCGGGACACGCGCTCGGCGTCACATCGAATGAGGCGTTTCACCTGGAGACATTTCCGCGCCGCGTCGTCATCGCCGGCGGCGGCTATATCGCGGTCGAGTTCGCGTTCATTTTCGCCGGGCTCGGCGCCGAGGTGACGCTCGTCTACCGCCGCGACCGCGTGCTGCGGGAGTTTGACGCCGACATCTCGGCGGCGGTCCATCGCGAGATTGAGAACGCCGGCATCCGCCTCGTCACCAACACCATCTTCACGTCGATCGAAGACCTCGGGCATGGCTGCCGCCGCGTAAACTTGAAGAACGGCGGGGCGGTTGATACCGACCTCGTTTTCTGGGCGGTGGGGCGTAAGCCCAACACCGCGGGGCTTGGTCTCGAAACAGCGGGCGTCGCCACGGACCCGGAGGGCGCCGTCATCGTCGATGACTTCTCCCGCACGAATGTTCCACACATCTTCGCGGTCGGCGACGTGACGAACCGCGTCGCTTTGACCCCGGTCGCGATCCGCGAGGGCGCCGCCTTCGCGGAGACCGAGTTCAACAACACCCCGACCGGCGTCGATTACATGTTCATCCCGAAAGCGGTCTTCGCGCAGCCGCCCGTCGGCACGGTCGGCTATTCCGAAGCCG
>CAZNXR010000454.1:0-2210 GCA_964576815.1 uncultured Caulobacterales bacterium
AGGCGGGCGTTGATCGCCTTGAGGTTCTTCAGGCGCTCCTTGATCGCCGCCGGCTGATAGACCTCCATCGCTTGTCGCGGCGCATCATGCTCGAGGAAGTTCGCGTTCCACGGTTCCGGCAGGCGCGCTGCGTCAAAATCCGTAAAGAACGCGACAAGATCCTCATAGCTCTCGCTCCCCGCCGGAAGACCTGCGGCGAACGCTCCGGAAAGCGTCGCGACAAAGGCGGCGGCCAGAAATGACAACAGGCGCATATTCCCCTCCTATCTCTTTTTTCGCAGCTTAACGCGGCCCGCTTGCCGCCGGAACCGGTGAGCCATAGGAAGGCGCGGTCCCTCGATACTCCCCATGAACCGCTTCGACGACACTCCATCGACCCCGCGCCAGCGCGCAATCGCGCTCGGCATCCTGCTGGCAGGCGTTGTGTGCATGGGCATGGGCCAGACGATCGTTTTCGCCGTATTGCCTCCGCTGGCGCGCGATCTCGGCGTCGGCGATTTTCAGGTATTGTCGATCTTCATGCTGTCGGCGCTGTTCTGGGTGCTGACGGGTCCGATCTGGGGGCGGTACAGCGACACTTACGGCCGCCGGCCTTTTATCGTCATCGGCCTTTCGGCGTTCGCCGTATCGACCGCCGCATTTGCAACGGTCCTGCATCTCGGCCTCGACGGCGTCCTCGCGGGCGCGACGCTCTATGCGCTTCTCCTCGGCACGCGCAGCATCTACGGCGTCATCGGCAGCGCAACGCCCGGCGCCGCGCAGGCCTATATCGCAGACCGCACGCCGATCGAACGACGCACCGCCGGCATGGCCGCCTTCTCAGCCGCCTTCGGCATCGGCGCGATGGTGGGCCCCGCCTTCGCCGGCGCCGTCGTCGCGCTCGATCCGCTGGCGCCGCTTTACGCCGTCGCCGCCGCGGCGGCGCTTTCCGTCGCCGCAGTGTGGTTTTTCCTGCCCGAGCGGACAGCGCCGACCGAACGTATCGCGCGCGCCACGCTGTCGCCGTTCGACAAACGTATCCGCGCTTATCTCATCTACGGGCTGGCGACAGCGATCGCGACGGCCATCCCGATTCAGTTCATCGCCTTCTATTTCATCGACCGCCTCGGGCTCGACACTAAAGACGCGCTGCAACTTGTGGGCGTCGCCCTCTCCGCCGCGGCGATGGCCTCGCTCTTCTCACAGCTCGTGCTGGTTCAGCGTTTCAACCTGCCGCCGGCGACGTTGATGCGCGCCGGGCCGATTCTCGTCTGCATCGGCCAAGCGATCATCGCCGGTTCGACGATGATCGGACCGCTCGTCTTCGGGATGCTTCTATCGGGCCTCGGCGCGGGCATGCTTGGGCCCGGTTTCATCGGCGGCGCCTCGCTGGCGGTGAGGAGCGACGAACAGGGTTCCGCCGCCGGCCTCTCCAACGCCGCTGGCGCTTCGGGCTTCATCTTCGCGCCGATCCTCGGGCAGTTCGTCTACTCGATTGCGCCGAGCGCACTCTTCATCGCGACCGCGGCGATCGCGGCGGCGTGCGCGATCTATGCGTTCGTGGAGAAAGACCTTGCCCGGCCGATACCGAAACCGGCCTCGCCGACGGAGCCGGACTTTCCGGTTTAGGGCTTACGCCTTCTTCTCAACGATCGGCATCGCCACCCGGATATGCAGTTCTTTCAACTGCTTCTCGGTCACTTCGTTCGGCGCCTGCATCATCAGGTCCTGCGCCTGCTGGTTGAGCGGGAAGGCGATGACTTCGCGCAGGTTCTCAACGCCTGCCAGCAGCATGACGATGCGATCAACGCCCGGCGCCGAGCCGCCATGCGGCGGGGCGCCATAGCGGAAGGCGTTCAGCATGCCGCCGAATTTCGCTTCGACGACATCGGCGCCGTAGCCGGCGATCTCGAAGGCTTTCAGCATGATGTCCGGCTTGTGGTTCCGGATCGCACCTGACGACAGCTCAACGCCGTTGCAGACGATGTCGTATTGAAACGCGGTGATGCCGAGGATCGTGTCCCTGTCCGCCTTGTCGAGCGCCAGGAACTTGCCATGGTCGAAATTCGGCATGGAGAATGGGTTGTGCGAGAAGTCGATCTTCTTCTCGTCCTCGTTCCACTCATACATCGGAAAATCGACGATCCAGCAGAATTTGAACTGGTTCTCGTCGATGAGCTTCAACTCCGTCCCGACGCGCGTACGCGCCGCGCCGGCGAATTTGTAGAACG
>CAZNXR010000455.1:0-2207 GCA_964576815.1 uncultured Caulobacterales bacterium
GCAGGCGGGCGCCGCCTGCCCATAGGCGGCGGAGACGCCGCCGGCGAACAGGCAAACACCGAGAACTCCGCGCAGAACCAAGGTCATTTTTTTCCTCCAGAGCGTCCTTTGGATAACTGAGTAAATTGCAATCCGATCATTGGACTGTGACGGACTCTTCAGGCAACGCCGCGCTTGCTCGCGCCGACGCCGCCGGACGGCGGAAGTTAACTCATTCCTGCGCGCCCGTCTGCAAATCGGCCTTCGCCCTTAGCGCCATTTGAAGCGCCCCAAGCCTATCCTTTGTTCAGGTCAGGGGAGCCTCCCATGCGTCTCATCGCCTTTTTCGTATTTGCGGCGATGCTCGCGTCTTGCGCCGGCGGCATGTCGAAAAACGAATGCCTCTACGCCGACTGGCGCGCCATCGGCTTTGAAGACGGCGCGGCCGGACGCGGCGCCGACGCCGTCGGCGCAAGGCGCGCCGCGTGCGCCGACAAGGCGGGCGTTACGCCCGACATGGAGGCCTATCTCGCCGGACGGGAAAAGGGGCTCGACCAGTTCTGCCGCCCGGCGAACGGGTTCGACGTCGGTTCGCGCGGGCAGCGCTACACAGGCGCCTGCGCAGGACGCGATGAACCCGCCTTCGTCGCCTCCTACGAGAAGGGCCTTGCGCTCTGGGGCTTTGTTTCACGCCTTGATGCGGCGCGTGCGGCGCTCGCCAATGCGCATGCCGATCTTGATCGCATCAACCGCGAGATCGCCGCCAATGAAGCAGCGATCGTTTCACCTGCGACGCCGCATCCAGCGCGCATCGACCATCTCGCCCGCCTCAAATATCTGGGCGAAGAGCGGTCGAAAGTGCGCGCCGCAACGCGCGACCTCGCGCGCGATGTTGATGATGCTGAGGCCGATCTCGCCGAGTTCGAACAGGCGCTTGTCGCGAGCGGCGGGAAAAGCGGCCCGGCTGTCTCCGCGCGATTCCAGAACTAAGCCGCACGCTCGGCGAACTGGCCGTATTTCCGGAACCGGTAGAGATAGCCGGGGACGATCGCCTCGATCGTCTCGGCCTCGACGCCGAGATCGGCGAGCGTGCCGACATTCTTCCCGACGATGTTGTCGCGTTTCAAGAGCTTCACCTGATCGCGCGTGATCGGCGGCGCGACGAACGGCAGCGCGCCGAGCGCTTCGCCGACGAGGCCGAACGCCGGCGCCAGCGCGAACGGCACCGGCATCAGGATTCGCTTCATGCCGGTTTCGGCGAGCATGAACTCCAGAAGCTGGCGGAAAGTGTAGGTGCGCGGTCCGCCAAGCTCATAAACGCGGCCCTTCGCTTCCGGCGCTTGAAGCGCCGCGCACACGGCGTCGGCGACATCGTCGACATAGACCGGCTGGAACTTCGTCGCGCCGCCGCCGATGAGAATCGGTAAAGGCGCAAAAGCCGGCGCCATCGCCGCCATCTGCGCGAATTTGTTGAAGAACTGGTCTTCGGGCCCGAAGACGATCGACGGGCGAAGGATCGTCGCCGACGGCAAGGCTGCGCGCACGGCGCGCTCCGCCTCGCCCTTGGTGCGCGCGTAAAGACTGTCGCCGTCAGGGTCGGCGCCGATCGCCGACATGTGGACGAATATCTCGACCCCGGCTGCTTTGGCGCAATCAGCGATGACGGCCGAGCCTGCGCCCTGCACGCGCGCGAAGCTCTGCGAGCCCTGCTGGAACAAAATGCCGACAAGATTGACGACGGCGTCCGCGCCCTCAAGCGCGCGTTCAATCGAAGGTCTATGCCTGACATTCGCCTGCAACAGCTGGATCTGGCCGACAGCGCCCATCGGCCGCAGAAACTGCGCATGATGCGGGCGGCGGACGGCGACGCGCACGCGCCAGCCGCGCTTGGCGAGCTCGCGGACAACGTTGCGCCCGATAAAGCCCGAGCCGCCGAACACGACGGCGAGCCGGCCGGAGCCTTGAGCTTCCTTCACGTCTGCCATGCTGCGGTGTTCCTGCTCTTTTGCTTACCGCGACCGCCTATCGGAGTTTCCAAAACCCAACAATGCGGCGCACCCCCGCAGCGGCCCGCCCGGCCCGGCGCGCCGCGCCCCGCCATTCATTGACAACACGCCCCGCCGTCCCTATCCCCTCGCGACCTGCCCAGATGGCGGAATTGGTAGACGCACCAGTTTCAGGTACTGGCGCCGCGAGGCGTGGAGGTTCGAGTCCTCTTCTGGGCACCA
>CAZNXR010000456.1:0-2202 GCA_964576815.1 uncultured Caulobacterales bacterium
GACAATTTCGCTTATTTGGGGCGCCGAGGGAAAGCCGCTCAATCGAGACGAGAAATTCGCGGAGTTCAACGCCGACATGTTCGATTAACCATTATTTTTTGTTGATATCTCCAGGGAAATTGCTACCCATCGCTTTGTTGTTGCGTAAATCGGGTTTTGTGATGCGTAAGCTTCTTGTCAGCGCGGCCGCGTGCGCGACTGTCTTTGGCGCCGGCGCCGCCGCTTCCGCCGCCGCCATCACCACCGCCGCTCTCGTCGCCTGTTCTGGAATGGCGTCCTGCGCCGTCCCGGGCGCGACCGTGACCGGAACCGGCGGCCTCCTGCAGTCGAAGACTGTCGCGGGCCAGCAAGGCCTCGGCGTCGCCGGCAAGACGAACGGCGAAATCGACTTCGGCGAATGGCTGACCGTGACGTTCGACAAGAATGTTTATGTCGACTCTTTCAAGGTCTCCGCCTTTTTCAATGGCCCTGAGTTCGGCGACCACAACGAAGAAGGCCTCGTCCGCCTGACGCTCGGCGACGGGTCGATGCTTGATTTCACGATCAAGGTCGTCGGCGAGAACATGGCGACGATCAGTTCCGGTCTCGGCGCGGTGACGAATTGCGGCGCTACGACGTCGAGCGGCTCGGGCTGCTTCCTTTATTCCGGGCGCCCGCTTGGCGATCTCGTGATCGCCTCGATCGCGTTCTCCGCGAAGAACCTTCCGACCAAGAAGGGCAATAATTCCGATTATTCGCTCGCCGGCCTCGACTATTCCGAGGTGCCGGTTCCGGGCGCAGCGCTTCTGCTGCTGACGGGCCTTGGCGCCGCGGGCTTCGCGCGCAAGCGTCGGGCCGCCTGAGCGATCTCAGAATTCAACCGCAAAACTGCGCCGGCTTCTGGCGTGGTTTTTAGCTGATCATCGCCTCCGTTTCGCGCCAAAGGCGCGCGGCGCTCGCCGGATCGACGGCGTAGGCTTTCACGGTGCGGTAGCGCGGCTCGTCCGCGCCGGCGAGTTCGGCGACGTCGCAGTCCTCGCAGAACAGTCCGCCGCGTCCGTCGAGCATGGCGGCTGTCGCGCACCAGACCGCCGTCGCCGCGCCTTGCTCCGGCGTTTTGAAGAGCGGTTTGGCCGCCGCCGAAACCTCCCCGGACTCGTCAATCCAGCCCGCGGCGACCATCTCTTCTTTTTTCAGGTGCCGTTGCAGCGGCGTCATGATGCCGCCGGGGTGAACGGCGAAGGCGCGAATACCGTTCGCCTTCTCCCGGTCATCGAGCCCCACGGCCAAGAGCGCGTTCGCCGTCTTCGACTGTCCGTAGGCGACCCATTTGTCATAGCCGCCTTTGCGAAAGTGAATGTCGTCCCAGCGGATATCGGAGATTTTATGGCCGGTTGAGGACAGCGCGACGACGCGCGCGCCGTTCACGGCGCGCAGGAGCGGCGTCAGCGCCGCCGTCAACGCGAAGTGACCAATATGGTTCGTCGCGAATTGCAGCTCCCAGTCCTTGCCGATGCGCGTCTCCGGGCAGGCCATCACGCCGGCATTGTTGATGAGGAGGTGCAGCGTCTTTCGGCCGCTGGCGTAATCGCGCGCGAACTTCCGGACGCTCTCGATGTCGCCGAGGTCCATTGCCGCAACCTCGATCTTTCCCTTGACGCCGGCGAGCGCCGCCTTCGCCTTGGCGACATCGCGCGCTGGAACCATCACCTCGGCGCCGGCGGACGCAAGCGCCCGCACCGTCTCGACGCCGATACCGGAATAGCCGCCGGTGACGATGGCGCTCTTGCCGCCAAGATCGACGCCTTTGACGATCTCCGTCGCTGTCGATTTCGCCGAAAAGCCGGAATTGATGAGCTTCTGATCCGCCGCCGCCATGTCAGCCTCCAAAATGACTGGTCGAGGAATAGGCGACGCCGCCGTCGACGGCGATCGTCTCCCCGACGACATAGTCGCCGGCGCGGCTTGCGAGGAAGATGGCGACGCCTGCCATGTCTTCATCCGTTCCGATGCGGCCCGCCGGCACCATGCCGGCGACGGCGTCACCATGATCGCGCGCGGCCTTGTTCATTTCCGAAGCGAAAGCGCCGGGCGCGACGCCCGCGACGCAAATGTTGTCCTTGATGAGACGCGCGGCCATGCGGCGCGTCAGGTGAATGAGCGCCGCCTTCGACGCCTGATAGGAATAGGTCTCCCACGGATTGATGCGGATGCCGTCGATCG
>CAZNXR010000457.1:0-2188 GCA_964576815.1 uncultured Caulobacterales bacterium
TGAGAGCGGCCGTCCGCGGATCAGCCCTTTACGCGCCGGTCCGGCGCGAGCGCCTGCGACGGCTGACGGCGACGCCCGGCGCCTATCCCGACTGGGACCGCCTCGTGGGCGAACACCGCTCGGCATGGGACAAGGAGTGCGCTGCGGCCGACGGTCCCCGCGTTCTCATTGCGACGAGCCTCGGTCTACATTTTACGGCAAATACGATCGACAGCCTGTTAGCCGTGGCGCTGACGCAGCGCCGGGCGCGCGTCGAGTTCTTTCTCTGCGACGGCGCCCTCCCCGCCTGCCAGGTGGTAGATCACACCTTGGCGCCGAGCGTCGCCCGCTACGCTGCGGCGGGGCCGCAGCCTGATTTCTGCCGCGTCTGCCAGGACGCAGGCGAGCGCAATTTCGCGCCGCTGGGCCTGCCTGTGCGGCGCCTTTCGTCCCTTGTTACGATTGAAGACCGCCGAGCCGCTTTCGCCGCCGCCAAAGCGCTCGCGTCCAAGGCCCTCAACCCGGCGGCGACAAGCGGCGCCCACGAACACGGCTATGCGGGCGCCTTGCGCTTTTTCGGCCGGTCGCTGCTGCCGGAGGAGCCGACGGCGCGAGCGGTCCTTCAGCGCTATCTCGCCGCAGCGATCCTCGCGCGCGGCGGCGCCGACGCGCTCCTTCGTGAACGGAAATACGACGTGGTTGTCGCCCACCACGGAATTTATGCGCCGCAGGGGGGAATCGCCGATGCGGCGCGCGCGGCCGGCGCGCGGCTTGTCACCTGGCACGCCTCTTACCGTAAGGGCCGGCTGATTTACGAACATGGGGATACCTATCACCGCGCCATGATCGATGAACCGCCGGAACGCTGGGCGACGCGCGCGCTGACCGTATCTGAGGATGCCGCGCTCGATCGCTACCTCGATTCCCGCATGACCGGCGCGCAGGATTGGATCACCTTCCAGAGGGCGGAACCGCAAGACGACGCCGAGCTCGTCGCTGCGCTCGGTTTCTCCTTCGACAAGCCGACCATGATCCTTATCGGCAATGTCGCCTGGGACGCGCGGCTTCACTATAAAAGCTCCGCCTACGGAGACATGACGGCCTGGGCGGCCGACACCGCCCGCTGGTTTGCAGCGCGCCCCGATCGGCAGCTGATCGTTCGCTGTCATCCGGGCGAAACTTTGTCGAGCCCGCGCGCAGTCGACCGGCTCGACGATGCGGTCAGGCGCGCGCTGCCTTCATTGCCGGCGAACATTGCGATCGTGCCGCCGGAGAGCGCCCTCAACACTTACGCGCTGGCGGCCCGATCGCAGGCGGCCCTCATCTACAACACCAAGATGGGCGTCGAACTCGCGGCGCGCGGAATGCCGGTAATCGTCGCGGGAGACGCGTGGATTCGCGGCAAGGGCCTCGCCCAGGAAGCCGAGTCGCCGGCCGCCTACGCAGCGCTGCTCGAAAGGGCGCATCAGCTCGAACCGCTGCCGGCCGATCGGCGCGCGCTCGCGCGGCGTTACGCGTTCCATTTTTTCTTCCGGCGCTGCCTGCCCGTCGACGCCCTGGATCTTGATCGCGGCTGGCCGCTCTGCACGCTCCGCGAGGACGCCTATCGCCGGGCGGCGCCGGGCGCCGACGCGGGTCTCGACGTCATCTGCCGCGGCGTTCTCGACGGCGCGCGGTTCGAGTATGACGGCCCCCTCAATCACGCCTGACCGGAGAGACTGCTTGAATTCCGATCATTCGCTAGACGCGCCCGAATTCGCCGCTGCCGCGCGTCGGCTGAAAGTGCTTGGCGTCGATTTCGACGGCGTGATGACTGATAACACGGTCTTTGTCTTCGAGGACGGTCGCGAAGCGGTTCGTTGTTCTCGGCTCGAAGGGTTCGGACTGCAGCGGCTTGCAAAGTCCGGCGTCTACGCCTTCATTCTGTCCACAGAGAAGAATCCGGTGGTGTCTGCGCGCGCCCGGAAGCTGGGGCTCGATTGTCTGCAGGACGTCCCGGACAAGGTCGCCGCGATGTCGGCGGTCCTGGCGGCGAAGGGAGCCGCGTGGACCGAGGCGGGATTTGTCGGCAATGACGTCAACGATCTAGGCGTCCTTCAGAAAGTCGGTCTGCCCGCCCTTGTCGCGGACGCCCATGAATCGATGACCGGCGTTCGCGCTTACCGCACGCGCCGACGCGGCGGCGACGGCGCCGTCAGGGAGCTCTGCG
>CAZNXR010000458.1:0-2186 GCA_964576815.1 uncultured Caulobacterales bacterium
ACCAAACCGCGCTCGGCGTCGACGCCAATGACGACTGGCGCAATTTCCGGGGCGGGTTCCGCACCGACTTCGATCTGAGCGCTCGCGACACGCTGATGATGACCGGAGAAATTTCGGTTATCGACGCCGGCGAAACCCTCGACGTTCCGCTGCTGTCCCTGCCGTTCCTCGAACGTCGAGACGCCGTCATCAATCGCATCGGAGCTCATTTGCTGACGCAGTGGACGCGCGACCTCGGCGATGGGTCGGAACTTTCCGTGCAGGGCTACATCGACTATTCCGATATCGAGATTCCGCAGGGCGAAGAAAAGAGACTGACGCTCGATCTTACGGCGCAGCATTCCTTCGCCGCCGGCGAACGCCACAATTTGCTTTGGGGCCTCGGGTTCCGAAACATCAGCGATGAGATCACGAACAGCAGCTTCGTCGCCTTCGCCGACACTGAGCGGTCCGTGCAAATCTTCAGCGGATTCGTTCAGGATACTTATGCGGCGACGGACAGCTTTGACGTCGTGCTCGGCGCGAAGTTCGAGCACAATGATTTTACCGGATTCGAAATTCAGCCCTCTGCGCGTTTTGTCTGGCGCGCAAGCGAGGAGGCGACGATCTGGGGCGCTGTTTCGCGCGCGGTCAGGACGCCGTCGCGCGCCGAAGATGACATTCGCGCGATCGCGGCCGTCATTCCTCCGGGATTTCCCGGGAACCCCGGCATGCTGCCCCTGGCGCTTCAGTTCACTGGCGATCGAAACATCGATTCGGAAACCCTGATCGCATACGAAATCGGCGCGCGGTTCCGTCTTGATGAAGCCGTTTCACTTGATGTCACCGGCTTTTTCAACAAGTACGGCGACCTCCGCGGGTCGCGGGTCGGCGCGCCGGTGTTCTCACCGACGCCGACGCCGAACGTGATCGTTCCCCTCACGGTCGATGAACTCGTCGATGCGGACACCCACGGCGTCGAAGCGGTGCTGGACTGGCAGGTCGCGCCGAACTGGCGTCTGCAGGCGACCTACGCCTATTTGAGCATAGACGGCGACGTTCCGGCGTTTCCCGACATCAGCGCCGGCGTACCGGGCGCTGCCGATCCCAAGCATACCGCCAATCTCAGATCGCTTTTTGATGTTAGCAAGCGGCTGAAACTCGATGCTGCGCTTAGGTTTGTCGACGACCTCGACGGCTTTGGCATCGATTCATATGTCGCGCTCGATGCGCGCGTCGCCTGGCGATTGAACGACAATCTCGAACTCGCCGTCACGGGTCGGAACCTCACCCACAACGACCATTTCGAGTTTGGGACTGATCCGTCCTTCTCGACCGTGCCGACCAGCGTGGAGCGAAGTGTCTTCGCAGCAGTGACGGCGAAATTCTGAGGGTTGGCCCCATGTTCAAGTCCAACCCAGTCGCGCGCGCGCTGCGAAAACCGGGCCGCCGCCTCCTGACGGCGCTCAGCGTCGCGGCGTTGACCTTTTCGCCGGGTCAGGCCGCGTATGCACAAGCAGCGAAGACGGATTCGCTTGATGCGGTCCACGCGGCGTTTCTCTTCAACTTCGCGAAGTTCACGACGTGGCCTTCTCTCAACGACCTGGATACGTCGATCAAGTTCTGCATTCAGGCCGACACAATCGGACAGGATGCGTTCGCCGGTTGGGGTAAAAAACGCATCCAGAACCGATCGGTCCGCGTTGCGTTCTTAAAAGAGTTCAGCGTCAGTGAAATGCAGAATTGCGCTGTCATGTTCGTTAGCAGCGCGCCGAACGGGATAAGTCTCAACGAGCTGCGCGACTTCGCCAGTGCGCACAACACGCTTCTCGTGTCCGACGTGTCAGGGTTCGGGTCTAACGGCGGCCATATCGAACTTTACGAGGCCAATCGCCGGCTGCGTTTCAAGGTCAATCTCGGCGCGCTTGAGAAAGCGCAGTTGTCCCTTGGCGCCGGAGTGCTCAACCTTGCAGAAATCGTGAAGACGACGGGAGAGTTCAAATGAACGCTCCCGCCATGAAACAGCTTGTCGTCAACGACAACAAACTGACGCTCAAGATCTCGCGCGAGCCGGAGCATGTGGGGCGCTGTCAGCGCCTGAGGTACAAGGTCTATTGCGTCGAGCGCGGCTGGTACAATGAAGTGCGGATCTCAAAAGGACACGAGATCGACGCTTATGACAACCGGTCGAACCATGCCTTGCTCAC
>CAZNXR010000459.1:0-69 GCA_964576815.1 uncultured Caulobacterales bacterium
AAGGACGCGCCCGCCTCCTTCGCAGCAGCGCTCGACAAGGAATACGGCCAGCCGGGCGCGTTGAAGAAA
>CAZNXR010000459.1:79-2167 GCA_964576815.1 uncultured Caulobacterales bacterium
GGCCCGAAGCGCCCGCAGGACCGCGTCGCGCTGAAGGACGCGCCCGCCTCCTTCGCAGCAGCGCTCGACAAGGAATACGGCCAACCGGGCGCGTTGAAGAAACGCGTCGCCGTGAAAGGCGAAAAGTTCGACGTCGGCAACGGCGATGTCGTGATCGCCGCGATCACTTCCTGCACCAACACGTCAAACCCTTCGGTGCTCATCGCCGCGGGCCTCGTTGCGCGCAATGCGCGGCGGCGCGGCCTCAAAACGAAGCCCTGGGTCAAGACGTCGCTCGCGCCCGGCAGCCAGGTCGTCACCGATTATCTGAGCGCGGCCGGATTGCAGGACGATCTCGACGCGCTCGGCTTCAATCTCGTCGGTTACGGCTGCACGACCTGCATCGGCAATTCCGGGCCCCTGCCCGAAGCGATCAGCGCCGCCGTCAACGAGAATGATCTCGCGGTCTGTTCTGTCCTTTCCGGCAACCGGAATTTCGAAGGCCGCGTCTCACCGGACGCGCGGGCGAATTATCTCGCCTCCCCGCCGCTCGTCGTCGCCTATGCGATCGCCGGTTCGCTCAACGTCAACCTGACGACGGAGCCGCTCGGCAAGGACGATCAGGGCAAGGATGTCTACCTCAAGGACCTTTGGCCGACCAACCGCGAAATCGCTGAGGTCGTGCGCGAGCACGTGACGGCGAAGATGTTCGCAACGCGCTACGCCGACGTGTTCAAGGGCGACGGCGAATGGCGCAAGATCGACGGCGGCGACGGCCAGACCTATCGCTGGCCCTTATCGACCTATGTCGCGAACCCGCCCTATTTCGAAGGCATGACGATGACGCCGAAGCCGATCGAGCCGATCGCGGGCGCGCGCGTTCTTGCGCTCTTCGGCGATTCGATCACCACCGACCACATCTCGCCCGCCGGCGACATCAAGGAAAAAGGACCGGCAGGCCAATACCTGAAGGAGCGTCAGGTTCCGGTCAGCGAGTTCAATTCCTATGGCTCGCGCCGCGGCAATCATGAAGTGATGATGCGCGGCACGTTCGCAAACATCCGCATCAAGAACCAGATGCTCGACGGCGTCGAGGGCGGGCTGACGCGGCACGTCCCGTCAGGCGCGCAGATGTCGATCTACGACGCCGCCATGAAATACAAAGACGAAGGAACCCCGCTCGTCGTCTTCGCCGGCAAGGAATACGGCACCGGATCGTCGCGCGACTGGGCGGCGAAGGGCACGATCCTGCTCGGCGTGCGCGCGGTCGTTGCGGAAAGCTTTGAGCGCATTCACCGCTCGAACCTGATCGGCATGGGCGTCCTGCCGCTGCAGTTCAAAGAAGGCGACAGCTGGCGCGCGCTCGGACTGAAGGGCGATGAGACGGTCACCATTCACGGAGTCGAAAAACTGACGCCGCGATCCGAAGCGAAAATGACGATCACCAGCGCCGACGGAAAGACGCGAGATCTGTCCCTGTTGGTGCGGATCGATACCGCCGACGAGCTCGACTACTACAAGCACGGCGGCATTCTTCAGTATGTGGTGCGCCAGCTCGCGGCGGCCTGAAACACAACCTTTGATTGCTGGCGCGCCCGGGTACGCCGCCTAAAGTCCCGCAACCCCAAGTCGCATTCGGCGGCGGGGATGCGGGGAGCGGGTGGGGGAGCGGCGGCTAAGCCTGATCGCGGCGGCGGTCGCAGCTTTCGGCGCGTCCCCGGCGACAGCGAGCCCGTGGAATCGCGGCGACGGCGACATTTTCATCGCCAATCGCCTCGATTATTTCCGCTCCTCAACCGAAATCAGCTCCTACGCGCGGCTCGACTCCGACGCCTATGTCGAATGGGGCGTCACCGATCGCTGGATGGCTGGCGGGAAGGCCGTTTTCGGGACCGCCTTCATTGAAGACGCGGGCGGCGCACGGACCGTCAGCGGCTTCGGCGAGTCCGATTTATTCGTTCAGCGGCAGCTTCAGCGCGGGGCCCATTCGGCGACCGCGCTGCGCCTTGCCGGCGTCTGGTCCGGCGACGTGACCGACGGCGCACGGCCCGGCGAACAGGCGGGCGGCTTTGACATTGACCTGCGCGCGCTGCACGGCCGCGATGTCAT
>CAZNXR010000460.1:0-2163 GCA_964576815.1 uncultured Caulobacterales bacterium
TGCGGCGCTTTGATTCCGCTTTGTCGCCCATCGCGGCGATCGCGGCGGGCGGCGGGCCGATGAAGATGATCCCGTTCGCCGCGCACGCTTCCGAAAACGCCGCCCGCTCCGACAGGAATCCGTAGCCGGGATGGATGGCGTCCGCGCCCGATTTCTTCGCCGCATCGATGATCCGGTCGATCTTCAGATAGCTCTGCGCCGCTTCCGAAGGGCCGATATGCACCGCTTCATCGGCGCAGCGCACATGATAGGCGCCGGCGTCTGCGTCGGAATATACCGCGACCGTCGCGACGCCGCGCGCCTTCGCGGTGCGCATGACGCGCGCGGCGATCTCCCCGCGATTGGCGATGAGAACTTTGCGGATAGTCGTCATGCTCTTGTCTCGTGTTCCCAAGTCTCTACCCAGTCCGGCTGCTGCTTCTGCGCAAAGGCCGCCGCGCCGCGCCGCCCGGCGCCGCGAAGGCAGCGGGCGAATTCGCGCGCGGCCGCATCCAGCTCTTTCGGATCGACGCTGCGCGCCGCCGCATTGAAAACGCGCTTCGTCGCCGCGTTCGCCGCTGGCTCGCAGCGGCCGATCGCGTTCAGCGTCTCATTGAGCGCCGCATCGACATCGGCGTCGACGCGATCGACGAGCCCCGCCCGCGTCGCCTCCTCGGCGCCGAAGCGCTGGCCGGTGAGCGCCAGCCGGCGCGCGTTGAAGAGGCCGATCTTCCGGACGACGAACGGCCCGATCTGCGCCGGCACGAGGCCGAGCGTCGTCTCCGACAGCGAAAACTTTGCGTCCGGCGCAGCGATCGCCACATCGGACACCGCGACAAACCCCATCGCGCCGCCGAAGGCTGCGCCTTCGACGACCGAGATCACCGCCTGCGGCAGCGCGTCGAGTTTCAGGAGCAGATCGCCAAAGCGGCGGTTGGAAATTTCAACCGGGTCTTGCTCGCCGGGAGGCGGGTCCGCCGCCATCATCTGCGAAGCGAATTCCTTGATGTCCCCGCCCGCGCAGAAACTCCCCGCCGCGCCGCGCAGCACAAGCGCACGCGCCGAACCGTCAATCGCGAGAAGATCACAAAGCGCAAACAGTCCATCGACAATCTCGGCGTTGAGCGCGTTTTTCGCCTGCGGACGGTTGAGTGTCGCGAAGACAGCGGATTTCCTTCGCTCAATCAAAAGGTCT
The DNA here is from genome assembly GCA_964576815.1 of uncultured Caulobacterales bacterium. GTDB lineage: Bacteria > Pseudomonadota > Alphaproteobacteria > Caulobacterales > Parvularculaceae > Amphiplicatus. The sequence continues at coordinate 1,175 of CAZNXR010000460.1, forward strand.
TTGGATTGTGCGGTCACCGTCATGATCCTTGCGCAAAGGCGCGCATCAGGTTCGGCGTCGTCCACGAGGCGACGCCGGTTCCTGCAAAGTCGCGGTCGCCGCTCCAGATGTCGCCATCGATGCTCCACGCGAGCGCCAGCAGATGCGCGTCGCGCGTTGAACCGTTTCGGCTGACGACCGCGTCTCTCAACGTGTCGCACGCGATTCCAACGATGGGGGTCAAGGCTGCTTCAGGCACCACGGTCATTTCTCGACTGAGATCATCGACGACCGGAACTAGCTCGGGACGCTTCAATCCGAGTTCCAGGCGGCGACGCGCCTCGGCGAGGGCGCGGTCAGTCGTGGCCAGCACCGTACGGCGCGCCGCTTCGAGGATCGCGCCGGAACTGCGGCCGCGCGCAGCCGCGACCAGAACCGACGCATCGACAACGAGGCTGGCGGACGGCGCTTTCACGTACGCACGCCCATCAAGGCGCGCACCGCTTCAACCGACCAGTCGATCGGATCGACATCATCGAACGCAGCAAGCGCCAGATCGTCCACCGCCGCGTCGCGACCCTTTGACAGAGCCTCGGCGGCTCGTAGTGCGCTCTCCAGCCGCGCAAGATCGGCGGTCTTCAAAGGCACCAGAATCCCGATGGTCCGGTCGCCCGATTTCACCGGCGTCGGCCCTTCAAGCGAACCGATCGTTTCGCCCGAAATCTTCTGCAGGTCGCGGATGCTGATGTGATTCATATCATTTACATACCATATTATGTAATCAAAAGCAAGCTACAGCCTCGCCACGCCGAAAATGTTGGGCCGGGTCTCACGCGCCCTGCCCTCCGCGACCGTATCAAGGCAGAATGCCAGCACTTTGCGCGAATCGCGCGGATCGATGAGGCCGTCGTCCCAGAGGCGCGCGGTGGCGAACAGCGCGCGGCTTTCCTCGTCGTATTTGTCGACGATCGTTTTCGCCATCGCGTCGAAATAGGCGGTGTTGGGCTCCT
>CAZNXR010000461.1:0-2153 GCA_964576815.1 uncultured Caulobacterales bacterium
TTCGTCAGCGCCGAGGAAATGTTCGTCTGCGGACAAATGTCCGCCGCGCCCGCCCCGATGACCGGGGCGAGCGCGCGCCGCCACGCCTCGATCTTTTCCAGCCACAAAGGCCAGAGATCGGCGCGGCCGGCCGCCCAGGGGTTGAAGAAGTCGCAGGCGAGGCCCGCCTCGGCCGCCGCAGGCAACAGGCCGACCGAATGCGACAGGAAGTAAGGGTGCGAGGGCTTGCTGAAATCGCCGGAGGCCATGGGGATGGTATAGCAGGGCCGGACGGTGAATGGTGAACAGGAGAACGGCTGGCGAGGAGCGCCTTCCCCTGCACGTTTGACGGTTGACCATCGACGCCTTCCCTGGAGCGCCCATGCGCGGCTATTTCGGCATCGGATCGGAACGCATTTCGAAGGCGATGAATCTCGGCGCCGTCCTGCGCACGGGCCACGCCTTCGGGGCGAGTTTCGCTTTCACCATCGGCTCAGGCCTCAACCGGCGCGAGGCCGAGCTTTCCGACACGTCGAAAAGCGCCGGCCATTTGCCGCTCTATCAGTGGGGCTCGGTCGAGGAGATGGTCCTGCCGAAGGAATGCGTCCTCGTCGGGGTCGAACTCGACGAACGCGCGATCGACCTTCCCGCGTTCCGTCACCCGCTGAAGGCCGCCTATATTCTCGGGCCGGAGAAGGGCGACCTCTCCGACGCCGCGAAGGCGCGCTGCGCGCATCTGGTCAAAATTCCGATGCGCTTTTGCGTCAACCTCTCGGTGGCGGCCGCGCTTGTCATGTATGACCGCCTCATGACGCTCGGCGGCTATGAGCGCGGAGAGGCGAGACCCTCGAACGCGGTCAAGGGATCGCGGCCGACGATCTGACCTTCTTTTGTTTGGCGCGCCGGTTTGGCGGAAAACCGGGATCCACTTATCCGCCCGGCGCTCCTGCACGAAAAAGCCGCCCGGAAGGCCGGGCGGCTTACATCGTCCTGACCCTGACGGGGCCGGGAAATTCTAGCGGCGCTTGGCCTTTTTGCGCACGGCTTTCTTTTTGCCCTTGGCGGCTTTCTTCGCCGGCGCCGGCGCGTTCATCTTGTCGAGCGCGTCGGCGTAGGCGGCGAGCGCTTTCACGAACGCGCCCTGCTGGGATTTCGGCAAGACGGCGAGCGCGCCGGCGTCGGCCTTGGCGACGCCCGCCATGGCGCCCGACAGCGCGCGCTTGCCGGCGGCGGTGATGCTGACCGCATTGGCGCGCGCATCTTCCTTGGTGCGCGAGCGCGACAGAAGGCCCTTTTTCAGCATGCGGGCGATCATGTCCGCCAGGGTCGAGCGGTCGATGCCGGTCGCATTGACGAGGTCGGTCTGGCTGAGGCCGTCATTCTTCGAAACGACGTGCAGGACTTCGAACTGGCGCGGCGTCGGGCCGTCGCCGCCGACGGCGGTCGCATGCAGGTCATGCGCATATTGCTGGGCGCGGCGCAGAAGGTGGCCGGGCGATTTCTTGAGGTCGTACGCCATGCGTCAAATTCTCCCTAGATGAATGCGCGTCCGTCCGCCGGACGCTTTTATGGTCTTTGTCCTCACGCGGCGGAGTAGCGCACCGCGGGGCGGGCAGATCAGGCCCGTTTTGACTGGATCAGGCCGCTGGTCAAGGATTATCGTGATCGCTCGCGTGAATTTCAACCGCGCGGACGCGCGATTCGCCGAAAAATGTGCTTCCTACGGATTATCCGCGGACGGGCTAATTCGAAAATCGATTGTAGGGATGCGGATGATGATCGAAAAAACGCCGCTGCAGCCGAACTTCCGGAAAGCGACGCCCGCAGGCGACGATCACGAACGCGACGTCTGCGGGCACTGCGGCTTCGTCGATTACAGGAATCCGAAAATCGTCGTCGGATCGGTCGCCTCGTTCGACGGGAAGATCCTCCTTTGCCGCCGCGCGATCGAACCGCGCAAGGGATTCTGGACGCTGCCGGCGGGCTATCTCGAACTCGGCGAGACGGTCGAGGACGGGGCGCGCCGGGAAGCCTATGAGGAAGCGCGCGCGCGCATCGTGCTTGACCGCACGCTCGCCGTCTACAGCGTGCCGCGCATCTCGCAGGTGCAAATCATGTTTCGCGCGCGGCTGGAAACGCCCGACTGCGCCGCGGGTCCCGAAAGCCTCGAAGTC
>CAZNXR010000462.1:0-2151 GCA_964576815.1 uncultured Caulobacterales bacterium
CGGGCCACGTCGATTTCACGATCGAAGTCGAGCGGTCATTGCGCGTGCTCGACGGCGCGGTCTGCCTTCTCGACGGCAACCAGGGCGTCGAGCCCCAGACGGAAACCGTTTGGCGCCAAGGCGACAAATACAACGTGCCGCGCATCATCTTCGCCAACAAGATGGACAAGATCGGCGCTGATTTTTACTTCTGCCTCGACTCGATCAAGCAGCGCCTCGGCGTGAAGGCCGTGCCGCTGCAACTCCCCGTCGGCATCGAAGCGACCTTCAAGGGCGTCGTCGATCTTCTCGAGATGAAGGCGATCATCTGGGAAGAAGAGAGCCTCGGCGCCGCGTTCCACGACGAGCCGGTTCCGGCCGATCTTCAGGCGAAAGCCGAAGAATATCGCGCCGCGCTGGTCGAAGCCTGCGTCGAGCTCGACGATGAGGTCATGGCCGATTATCTCGACGGCAAGGAAATTCCGATCCCGACGCTGAAGCGCCTCATCCGCAAGGCCGTGCGCTCCGGCGTCTGGTATCCGGTGCTTTGCGGCTCCGCTTTCAAGAACAAGGGCGTGCAGCCGCTCCTCGACGCCGTCGTCGATTATCTGCCGAGCCCGAACGAAGTGCCGGCGATCAAGGGCGTTCATCCGGACACCGAAGAAGAACTGGTCCGCAACTCGTCAGACGAAGAACCGCTCGCCATGCTCGCCTTCAAGATCATGAACGATCCCTTCGTCGGTTCGCTGACGTTCTGCCGCATCTACTCGGGCAAGCTCGAGTCCGGCACCGGTCTTTTGAATACCGTCAAGAACAAAAAAGAGCGCATCGGCCGCATGGTCCAGATGCACGCCAACAACCGCGAAGACCTCAAAGAAGCCTATGCCGGCGATATCATCGCCGTCGTCGGCCTGAAAGATACGACGACCGGCGATACGCTGTGCGACGCGAACAAGCCGGTGATCCTTGAGCGGATGGTGTTCCCGGAGCCGGTCATCGAACTCGCCGTCGAGCCGAAAACAAAGGCCGACCAGGAGAAGATGGGCCTCGCGCTGCAGCGCCTCGCGGCGGAAGACCCCTCGTTCCGCGTCACGACGGACGAGGAGTCCGGCCAGACTATCATCAAAGGCATGGGCGAACTTCACCTCGACATCATCGTCGATCGCATGCGCCGCGAGTTCAAGGTCGAAGCCAATGTCGGCGCCCCGCAGGTCGCCTATCGCGAGTGCTTCACCAAGGCGTACTCGATCGACTACACGCACAAGAAGCAGACCGGCGGCACCGGCCAGTTCGCCCGCGTGAAGATGAACATCATCCCGCAGGAGCCGGGCAAGGGTTACGAGTTCGAATCGAAGATCGTCGGCGGCTCGATCCCGCGGGAATACATCCCGGGCGTCATCAAAGGCCTCGACTCGGTTCGCAACGCCGGCATGCTTGTCGGCTTCCCGATCCTCGATTTCAAGGTCGAGCTGACGGACGGCGCCTTCCACGATGTCGATTCCTCGGTGCTCGCCTTCGAAATCGCCTCGCGCGCCGCGCTGCGCGAAGCCAAATCCCATCTCGGCATGGCGCTCCTCGAACCGATCATGAAGGTCGAGGTCGTGACGCCCGAGGAATACACCGGCACGGTCATCGGCGATTTGAATTCCCGCCGCGGCCAGATCCAGAACCAGGAAATGCGCGGCAACGCCAACGTCGTTTACGCGATGGTGCCGCTCGCGAACATGTTCGGATACGTCAACACCCTGCGTTCGCAGACGCAGGGCCGGGCGAACTACACGATGCAGTTCGACCACTACGAGCAAGTTCCGAAAAACGTGCAGGAAGAAGTTCAGGCGAAGCTGGCGGGTTGATCCCACCCGGCGCCGGAACAAGTCAGGAAGTCGTCAGGAGACGGAGAAAGTAAAATGGCGAAGGCAAAGTTCGAACGCAACAAGCCGCATGCGAACGTCGGCACGATCGGTCACGTCGATCACGGCAAGACGACCCTGACGGCGGCGATCACCAAGTATTTCGGGGAGTTCCGCGCTTACGACCAGATCGACAACGCGCCGGAAGAACGCGCGCGCGGCATCACGATCAACACCGCGCATGTCGAGTATGAATCGACGAACCGCCACTACGCGCATGTCGATTGCCCCGGCCACGCCGACTACGTGAAGAACATGATCA
>CAZNXR010000463.1:0-2146 GCA_964576815.1 uncultured Caulobacterales bacterium
TGCTGGTCGTATCGGTGGCCTTCTACGGCATGTCGACCTTTGAAGGCCCCCTGATGTCGATCCGCGCGGTCAACTCGCTGTCGCATTACACCGACTGGACAATCGGGCATGTGCACTCCGGCGCACTCGGCTGGGTCGGTTATGTTTCCTTCGGCGCGCTTTACTGCCTCGTTCCATGGCTGTGGAATCGAGAGAAGCTTTATTCGCGCGCGCTTGTCGAATGGCACTTCTGGATCTCGACGCTCGGCATTCTCCTCTACATCACCTCAATGTGGGTGTCCGGCATTATGCAAGGCTTGATGTGGCGCGCCTACAACGAGTTCGGTTTCCTCGAATACTCTTTCGTCGAAACCGTCGCGGCGATGCATCCCTATTATGTGATCCGCACGCTCGGCGGCGTCTTGTTCCTGATCGGCGCACTGTTGATGGCCTACAATCTTTGGCGCACGGCGCGCGGCGACGTTCGCGAGCGCGAATATGCGCGCGACGCGCGGTTCGCGCCCGTTGCGGCCGAGTAACGGAGATTCCAATGCTCGAAAAGCACGCCATCCTTGAAAAGAGCGGCCTCCTTCTGACCGTCGCTATTCTTGTCACAGTCGCAATCGGCGGCGCAGTCGAGATCGCGCCGCTCTTCTATCTCGAATCGACGATTGAAAAAGTCGAAGGCGTCAGGCCCTATTCCCCGCTCGAACTCGCCGGGCGCAACATCTACGTCCGTGAGGGTTGCTATGTCTGCCATTCGCAGATGGTGCGGCCCCTGCGCGATGAGGTCGAGCGTTACGGCCATTACAGCCTTGCAGCGGAGAGCATGTACGACCACCCTTTCCAATGGGGCTCGAAGCGTTCAGGGCCGGACCTTGCGCGCGTCGGCGGCAAATATTCCGACGCCTGGCACCAACAGCATCTCATCGACCCGCGCAGCGTGGTGCCGGAATCGGTGATGCCGCCCTATGCGATCCTCAACAGGCGCCCGCTCGACTATCGCGAGGCGGCCTCGTGGCTGAAGGCCAATCGCGCAGTCGGCGTTCCCTATACGGACGAGATGATCGCGAACGCGGAGGCGGACCTTAAAGCGCAAGTCGATCCCTTCTCTGAAATCTATGACGACTTCGTCACCCGTTATCCCAAGGCGCAAATTCGCGATTTCGACGGCGATCCCGCGGTCATTTCCGAAATGGACGCGCTCATCGCCTATCTTCAGGTGCTCGGCACGATGGTCGATTTCTCGACCTACAAGGCCGAAGAAAATTATCGGTGACGGCCATGTATGAAACGCTGGCACGCTTTGCGCAAACCTGGGGCCTCATCATCTTTATCGTCGCGTTCGCACTGGTGCTCATCTATGCGCTGAACCCCCGCAACAAAGCGAAGTTCGATGAGGCGAAGAACATTCCGCTGAAGGAAGGGGACTGACATCATGGCGGAACGCGAAGTCGATGAAGTTTCAGGCGTCGAGACGACAGGCCATGTCTGGGACGGCGTCAAGGAGCTCAACAATCCGCTGCCGCGCTGGTGGCTGATCATTTTCTGGATGAGCGTCGTCTGGTCTGTCGTCTACTGGGTGCTGATGCCGTCCTGGCCGGGACTGACCGGCCATTTCGCCGGCACGCGCGAACACTCTGAGCGCAAAAACGTCGCGGCCGCCGTCTCCACGCTGCAGGCGGAGCGTCAGGAGCGCATGACGCGGCTCATGTCGGTCGACTCGATCGAGGCCGTTGAGCGCGATCCGCAGCTTCTTGAATTTGCGCTGAACGCGGGCGCCTCGCTTTTCGGCGATAACTGCGCGACCTGTCACGGCGCAGGCGGACAAGGCGTGACAGGCTATCCAGCGCTTGTCGATGACGACTGGATGTGGGGGGGAACGCTTTCCGACATCCGCCGCACGCTGCTGGTCGGCATCCGCTCCGGCCATCCGGAAACGCGCCTCAGCGTCATGCAGGCCTATGGCGACCTCGGCGTTTTAAGCAGCGCCGAAATCATCGATCTTGTCGATTACGTTCTCAATTTTTCCGGGCGCGCGGCCGACGCCGTTGCTGTCGCGCGCGCAGCGCCGCTTTACGAGCTTCATTGCGTCAGCTGCCACGGCGTTGATGGTCGCGGCGACCAGGCGCAGGGCGCCCCGAACCTGACCGACGAGATCTGGCTT
>CAZNXR010000464.1:0-2138 GCA_964576815.1 uncultured Caulobacterales bacterium
CGAGGATCTTGATCATGCCGATCTTGTAGGAGAGCGCCTGCGCCGGATTGTCGATATAGCGTTCGACTTCCTTCGTCGCTTCGGCTTCGGTCGTCGGATTGTTGTCGAGCATGTACTCGATCATCTGCTCGCGGGTCCACTTTTTCGCATGGGCCCCGGTATCGACGACGAGGCGGCAGGCGCGCAGCATCTCGTTCTGAAGCCGGCCGAAATCCTGCATCGGATCGGTGAAGCGTCCCTGCTCCTTGGCGAGGCGCTCGGAATAAAGGCCCCAACCCTCGATATAGGCGCCGAAGAACGCGAATTTCTGGAAGGTCGGAACGCCTTCGAGTTCCTGCTGGATGGCGATCTGGAAATGGTGACCGGGCGCGCCCTCGTGATAGGCGACGGTCTCCATCTCGTGCTTCTGCTTGTCGGCCATGTTCTTGAGGTTGACGTAATAGATGCCGGGGCGCGAGCCGTCCGGCGTCGGCTGGTTGTAGAAGGCGATGGGCGCGGTCTCCTCCCGCCATTCCTCGACGCGGCGCACTTCCAGCGGCGCTTTCGGCAGAATATTGAAGTAGTTTCCGACATCAGCGTAGATCGCGTCGATATAAGCCTTTGACTGGTCGAGATAGGCCTGACGGCCTTCATCCGTGTTCGGAAAGAAATTGTCGGGATTTGTGCGGAGATATTCGAAGAAGGCGGGGAGATCGCCCTTGAAACCGACCTCTTTCATGATCTTTTTCATTTCGCCGCGAATGCGCTTGACCTCCGCAAGGCCGAGCCTGTGGATCGCAGCGGCCGTGAGGTCCTGCTCGCTTGTCCAGAAATCGATCTGCGATTTGTAATAGGCCTCTCCGTCAGGCAGCGCCCACACGCCGTTCGGGCCGACCGACTTCGCGCGGAGGCTTTCAACCTTGGCGATGAACCTCTCAACGCTCGGGCGAACAACGCCGGTCAGCGCTTTTTCCCCATCGGCGATAAGTTTTTTCTTCACGGTCTGAGACGCGCTTAATTTCTCGACCTTGCCTTTGAAGTCCGCCCAAATGGCGCTGTCCTCGCCCGAATTGTCATAGGGCACGCCCTTGATGACGTTCTTGGCGTCTGTGATGACCGGATCGAAGGAGAACGATGTCGGCACGACGCCCTTCGCTGCTGCGATCTCCATGCTCTCGATGAACTGGTCCATCGCGCGACCGAGGCCGTTGAGGCGCGTAATATAAGCCTCCGCGTCCGACACGTCGTCGACGCGGTGAATGTTCTGCAGGAAGGTCGCCGGAAACGTCACGGGGTTCGATTGCGTCGAGAAGGCGTAGCCGTGAAAGCGCCACGGAAAGCCGCGCAGCGACCGTTCGCCGAGATATTCAAAGATCTTGTAGCTGACGCGCGACTGCTCGCTGAGCTTTGCGTAATCGAATTCGTCGCGCAGGCGCGCGAGATCCGCCTTCGTCTCCCCATTCTGCCGAACGGCTTCGGCGTCGGAGAAATCGTCCCACTTGCCGTAGTCAGGCCCCTTGATGCCGAGCTGGGATTGGAACAGCGGGCTGTTCTTCAGATTGCGCTGGAATATTTCCTCGAAGAATGCGGCAAGCCGCTGGTCTTCGGTTTCTGCGGGCGCTTCGGCCTTTGCGTCTTGGGCGAAGGCCGGCGCAGCGGCGAAGGCCGTGAAAACTGTCGTGGCGGCGAGCAACGCTTTGATGGAACGGCGCATGAGGTCCCCTGCGGTGATGGTTCGGTCAGCGGGTCAGTTAGCCGAAAGCCGGGCGCGCCGTCCCCCAGTTCGTCTCACGAAACCGGCGATCCGTCGCGTCATGGGCGCGCAACGTCGCATTCGCGGCGCGGGGAGGGGAATACTGCGTCCTATAGGCGCCCTAGCGCCTGATCGATCGCGGATTGCGAGGGACGTTCGGGGCTCCGCGCCAGCGGAATGGTTTCGCGCATCTGTTCGGCGAAATGGCGCAAGCAGACCTCCTCGCGACCGAGGGGCCCGGTCGCGAAGCTCGATGAGGCCATGCCAGCCTGCACGCGTTCGATGAGGTCCTTGTCCTCGCGGTTGACGTCGCGGTTGATGCGGGTGTTGAGATAGCGGGCCGCCTTCATTTCGCGCCGCGCGTCGGGGAGGGCGTAGGCGCTCTCGCGCAGGATGCAGCTTGTAG
>CAZNXR010000465.1:0-2131 GCA_964576815.1 uncultured Caulobacterales bacterium
ACATCGACGTCGAACTGATCCAGCGCGGCCTCAAGTCGCTCGGCATGTATTACGGTCCGATCGACAACACGATGGGCGCCTCGACGCGCGAGGCGATCCGTCGCTTCCAGTATTCGCGGATCAGTTCCGATCAGACGCTGACGGAGGAGGAGAAGGACGCGGTCAGAACCGGCGTTCTCACCGCCCGCCAGACGGTCGAACTGTTCGGCGCGGCCGCTGCGGAGGGCCATCCGATGTCGCAATATGTTTACGGCATCATGCATGTGCGCGGCATCGGCGTCGTCCAGGACGGCGACAAGGCGCTGGAATGGCTGCAGCGCTCGGCCAAAGCCGATCTGTCGATCGCGCATTACGCGCTCGGCGTCATTTATCGCGATTCAACGCCCGGCCTTAATCCGGTGAAGCCCGACAAGGCGAGGGCCGCGATCCATTTCGCCCGCGCCCAGTCGCTTGGCTACGGGCCGGCGGGCGAAGCGCTTCGCCAGCTGGAATTCGAAAAGCCGCGCGGCATCGAGTAGGTAGGAGAGCAGTCCCATGAAACGCGTACTGACATTTCTGGCGGCGGCGAGCGGCCTTTCGATCGCGCTCAGCACCGCCGCTGACGCGCAGTCCCTCGGCGGCTTTCCGATCCGCGAACCGGGCGCGAGCCGCCCGTCGCCGGGCGACGGCCCCGGCCTGTCCTCACGAAATGAAGTCATCGTCAGCCAGGACGCCGGCAGCCGCGTGACGACCATCGCGCAGGCGATGCGTCTTGTGCGGCCAGGCGGCACCATCCTCGTCAAGGGCGGCACCTATAACGAGAACATCGTCGTCACGAAGCCGGTCGAGATCCGCGGCGTCGCCGGCGATTACGGCCGCAACGCCGTCATCCGTCCGAACCCGGCCGACAGCTGCGTGAAGATCAAACCGGATTCGGCGCTCGCGACGGTGAGCCTCTCCCAGCTTATCTTCGAATTCGACGACCGGACGCCGTCGGGCGCCTGCGTCGATATTCAGGGCGGCACCGTCACCGTCGCCGACAGCTTCATCATTCCGGCCAATTCCGACATTCCGCTGCGTGCGGCCTACGGCCCGCTCGGCGGATCGCTGCGCCCGGAGCTGATGGACCATCTCGCGCGGCCGCCGCGCGATCGCGGCGACCGTCTCAGCGACGACGCGGCGCGGCTTGAAGGCTACGTCCGCCGCCATGCGCAGCCCGTCGGCGCTGAAAACCGCGACTGGTCCCTCACCTCGGGCGCAGGCTCGGTCGAGCAGTTCGCGCATGTGCGCGGCGCCAAGGGCGTCGGGCTGCTGACGGGTCCGGCGTCGGGCATCCGCGTCGCGGCCGGCGACGTTCGCCTTGAAGGCAACGTCATTGTCGGCGCGCGCACGGCGGTCAATTTCGTCAGCGAGCGCAACGCGGTCATCAAGGGTTCGCTGACCAACAACGTCGTCATCGGCAACGGCGTCGGCATCGCCGCGTCCGGCATCGCCGCCGACCTCATCCTCACCCGCAACACCATCCGCTACAACGCCGGCGCAGGGGTCACGGCGGACGTCTATGACGGCGTGAAGATCATCGGCAACGAGATCACCGGCAATGAGACCGGGATCTTCCTGTCGGAGAAGGTGCGGTCGGCCTCGGTCAATTCAAACCTAGTCGCGCAGAACTTCGTCGACGCCATGCGGGTGTCGTCGGGCTTTTTCGGCGCGGTCGGCGGCAACACCTTCGCCGAGAACGGCGGCTGCACGATCCAGTTCTTCTCGGCCGAGCAGAAGATCATCAACAACGCCGACATAAAGGTGACGGCGTTCCGCGACTTCACCCCGGTCGTCGCCTATGAAGGCACGAACTACGCTGTCGGCAACGCCGGCGACGCGAAGAAGAAAAAGCGCAAGCGCAAAGACGATCAGGGAACGATCGAGCTTGCGTCCTGCAACACGCCGCTCTGATCGTCCGATACAGAACCCATCGAAACGCCCCCGGAAACGGGGGCGTTTTTGTTTCCGGGCTTTGCCGGGCAGGCTTCGTGCGCTTCGCGCGCGTGCTGGCTGCGCCAGGCGTAGCGCGGACGCCGAGAGCCCGTCGCCGCCCTTCGGGCTTTGCCGGGCAGGCTTCGTGCGCTTCGCGCGCGTGCTGGCTGCGCCAGGC
>CAZNXR010000466.1:0-2130 GCA_964576815.1 uncultured Caulobacterales bacterium
AGCTCGACATCGAAGATCAGCGCTTCGTTGGGGCCGATGGGACCGCCGGGCGTGCCGCCTTCGCCATAGCCGAGCGCCGGCGGGATATGGAAACGGTACTTGTCGCCTTCGCCCATCAGCTGCACGCCTTCCGTCCAGCCGGCGATGACGGCGTTCAGCGGAAACTCGATCGGCTCGCCGCGCTGGTAAGAGCTGTCGAACACCGTGCCGTTGACGAGGCGGCCTTCATAATGGACCGACACCTTGCTGGCGTCGGTCGGCTTCTTAGCGCCTGCCTTGCCTGCGGCCAGCACTTCATATTGAAGACCCGACGCCGTCGTCTTGACGCCCGCCTTCTTAGCGTTCTCCGCAAGATATTTCCCTGCGGCGTCGAGATTTCGTTCCGCGCTTGTCACTTTCAACAGCTCCACATCGAAGATGAGCGCTTCATTGGGGCCGATTGGCCCGCCGGGCGTTCCTTGCGCGCCATAAGCGAGCTCGGACGGCACATAGAAGCGATAGCGGTCGCCTTCGCTCATCAGCTGCACGCCCTCGGTCCAGCCGGGGATCACCTGATTGAGCGGGAAGCGCGCGGCGGCGCCGCGGGCGCGGGAAGAATCAAATTCGACGCCGTCGATCAGCGTACCGACATAGTGGACATCGACGAGATCGGTCTCCTTGGGCGAAGCGCCGCCAGCCGGGCCCTCCGCGAGGATCTGGTACTGAAGTCCCGAAGCCGTCGTCTTCACGCCTTCTTTCCCGGCGTTCTCGGCGAGGAATTTTTCCGACGTCGCGGCGTTATCCCCGGCGGCCGGCGCGGCGGCGCCGTCCGATGCGTCGACCGCCGCAGGCGCGGCGGCTGCCGCTGCGGTCTCCTCCGCTTTCTTGGTCTCGCCCCCGCGGTTGCAGGCGCCGGCGGCGAAGGCCGCGAGGATCGATACGGAGGCGAGCAGGATCGGCTTCATGAAAAACTCCTCGAAAGGCGAAACTTGCGGGGTTTCCTAGCCTTACCCGCGCCCCGGCACAATCAGAGCGGCCAGAATACCGGGATCAGCAGGATGCAGATGACCGCCGTGATGAAATTCAGCGGCGTTCCAAGGCGTAGATAGTCCGTGAACTTGTACCCGCCGACGCTGTAGACGAGCGTGTTCGTCTGGTAGCCGATCGGCGTCATGAACGCGCAGGTTGCGGAGAACATGACCGCAACAACGAACGGACGCGGATCGACGCCCAGCGATTCGGCGAGACTGATCGCGAGCGGCGTCAGGATGACCCCGACCGCGTTGTTCGAAATCAGCTCCGTCAGGAACATCGACAGGACGAAAATGAGCGCCAGCGCGACGATCGGCGACGTCTGCATGAGGAGCGGCGTCGCGGCGTTGACGATGATCTCAATCAGACCGGAATTCTCGATCGCCTTGCCGATTGCGAGCATGGCGATGATCAGGATCAGGATGCGCCAATCGACCGAGTCGAAGGCCTCTTCCGCCTCGACGCATTTCGTCGCCAGCACGACGGCGGCGCCGATGGCGGCGAGCCCGGCGATCGGCATCAGCTCGACGCTCGCCAGAACGACGACGGAAATCATGGTCGCGATCGCGATCGGCGCGTGCGTGCGCTTGACGGCGCGCTCGCGCGGCATCGCGACGTTGACGAGATCATTATCGTCGCAAAGGCGCTTCAGGTCTTCCGGCGCGCCTTCGACGAGAAGGGTGTCGCCGACTTCGAGCGGCGTGTATTCGTAGCGGTCCTGAAGATTGGCGCTGCGCCGGTGGAGCGCCACCGGATAGACCCCATAGCGGCGGCGCAGGCGCAGATGACGAAGCGTCTTGCCGATAAAGGCGGCGCCCGGCGCCAGCAGAATCTCGACGAGGATCGACGACCGCGCGCTGAGGGGCTGTAGGCCGCCGTCGGGCGTCTGCAAATCCGGTTGCTGCTTGAAGCCGAGAATCTCCTTCATCGGCGAGCGCAGGACGACAATGTCGCCCTCCGCGAGTTCGACATCGCCCATCTCGCGGCGCAGCGACGCGTCCCCGCGAACGACGTCGAGAAGCCGGCTGTCGGCCTCGTTGAATTCCTTGATATCGAGCGCGCGACGTCCGATGAACGGGCTTTCCGCCTCGATCGCCAGCTCGATCATGTAGCGCGGCG
>CAZNXR010000467.1:0-2126 GCA_964576815.1 uncultured Caulobacterales bacterium
GGGCGCAGGAAATTCGTCTTGCTCTCAACGGTCGTCGTCATCATGCCTTCCGGCATATTGAGGAAGGCGCCGCAGCCGCCCATATTGTCGGCGAAAGCCATCATCGCCCCGCCATGCAGCGTCGCCGGAATGGTGCAGTGATCGGGCGTCACGAGAAGTTCCGCCTCAAGGCGCTCTTTGGTGACGAGCGTCATCTTTACGCCGATCATCCGCGCGAAGGGCGCGTTGTTTTCGTTAAAGGCCTCGGCGATATTTTCAGTCGACATGGTTCACCCATTCAGGCGGAAGATCGGAAAGGTTCTATTCAGCGGTCCTTGCCTGACGCGCAGGCAAAACACGTCGCCGCCGTCGGATCGACCGACAGGCGCTTCTGCGCAATCTCTTCACCGCAGCTGACGCACAGTCCAAACTCCCCGGCCGCCGCCCGTTTCAAAGCGGCGTCGATGCGGTTGAGTTCTGCAAGGTACTGTCTCTTGGTCGCCTGCGCCATCGCCTGGCGCTGCAGCGCGTCCATGCGCGTCAGCCGGCCGACGGCGACCTGGTCCAGTTCGACTGGCGAGCGCGAGTCTTTCGTCGACTCGATCAGCGCGCGCAGCTCCTGCGAGCGACGTTCAAGCATCTTCTGAAGGTCAGGATCCATGAGCGGCCGCCATCAACGGCGCAAATCGCAATCAGCGTCGATCAGGATGGCGACCAGCAGCGCCGTCTCTTTCCCATGATTGACCCATGCATGATTGGTCGCGCGCTGGATGACAACGTCGCCGGGCTTCAACGCCTTCGCCTCGCCGTCGTCGAGCAGCAGATCGACCTCGCCCTTGACGAGAATGATCGCGTCGAGCGTTTCGGTTTTGTGCATCATCGGATGCCGGGAGGTGTCGACGCGCGCCGCGCTCGCGCCGCACGCCGCGAAGGCGAAAGAGGCCTGCGCCTCGCGGTCGGCGAGCGGGATCGCGGGGTTCTCTGGCGGTATGGTGAACCAGCGCACCTTCACCGCGCCGCGATCGGGTTCGAGCCGCACGTCCTCCGCTGCGAGGCGGTCGCGCCCGTCGAGAAGGCCTTGCCCGAGCGCCGCGGTCCAGATTTCGGCAAGGCCTGCTTCCTCGACCGCGAGCACTTTCGCCGCCGGCCCGTCGAGCTTCACCGAGGATCGGCCCTTCGCATCGTCCTGCGTGACGATGCGGCGAAGCGTGTCCCAGATCATGACGCCGGGGCGATGCGGGTGCGGATCGTGTCGGCGAGGGAGCGCGCATCATAGACTTCCCGTGCGTCCGCAGGCTTTTCGCCCTTGCCGAAGATCACTTCCATCCGCGCGGTGTAGAACTTCCGGGCGCCGATGTTTCCAAGATTGCCGCTGACGCCGCCGCCGACGCTGCGCCCGCCGCCGCCAAGGCCCGCGCCGATGCCGACGCCGCCCTTTTCGTCCTCTTCGACTGAGCGCCCGACGACGCGGAACCAGTCATAGCCGCCTTCAAGGGCAAGGTCGGCGGCCCGCAGCAGCGCATAATCTTCCACCACATTGGCCGGCGTCGCGCCGTCGCCGGCGAAGGTGACGCGGTAGCGGCCCTCCTCGATCCGCGTCTCGGAATAGCCGTAACCGGACTTGCCCGCAGGGGCGTAAGCCGTGCCGACAGCGGTCGCGCAGGCCGCAAGCGCCAGCGCCAGCGCGGCGGCGATCGTCTTTTTCATGATTTTCCTCCCGGAACCCGGAATCCGTTCATAGCATCGGCGACCGAGGCGGCAAACCGGCCTCACCCGAAAAACCGGGTGATCACGTCCGGGCGCATGACGACCGTCAGCGCTGCGCCGGCGAGCGCGCCGCCGAGATGGCCTTCATGGGCGATCACCCGGTCCGATCGCTCCATCAGCCGGGCCGAGATGAAGATGAAGAGCGCGCCATAAAGAATCGCCGGGATGCCGAATGGGATGAAAAGTATGTAGATCGGTTCGAACGGATAAAAGCAGCAATAGGAGAGGAGGACTCCCGAGGCCGCGTCCGACGCCCCGACCGAGGCGTAGTCCGGATTATTGCGATTGACCCGCAGCGACACGATCCCGCTCGTTACGATCGCGCCCAAATAGACGACAAGAAAACCGAGCGTTCCGAGAATGCTTTCGATCGTCGGGCC
>CAZNXR010000468.1:0-2126 GCA_964576815.1 uncultured Caulobacterales bacterium
CCATGGGAATGCGCAAGAAATCCGACCTTCCCCAAAAGACCTGCGCGGCCTGCGGGCGGCCGATGGTCTGGCGCAAGCGGTGGGAGAAGGTGTGGGACGAGGTGAAATACTGCTCGGACAAGTGCCGGGGTATGCGTGGGGCCAAATCGGCGGCAATGGCGGAAAAGCGGCGTTGAAGCGATTGCCCGCCCGCCGCTAGAACGGCCATCCGAGTCGGGGAACTTCGGCCCGGCGACAGCGAGGCGCGCCATGAAATTCTTTGTCGATACCGCCGAAGTCCCGGAGATCAAGGAATTGATCCCGACGGGCCTCGTAGACGGCGTCACGACCAACCCTAGCCTCGTCGCCAAATCCGGCCGCGATTTCCGCGAGATGATCGCCGAGGTCTGCTCGCTAGTGCCGGGGCCGGTCAGCGCCGAGGTGACCGCGCTCGAGACGGACAAGATGCTGGCCGAGGGGCGTTCGCTGGCGAAGATCGCGAAGAACGTCGTCGTCAAACTGCCGCTGACGCTGAAGGGCATCGCCGCGTGCAAGGCGCTGGCGGACGAGGGGATCAAGACGAACGTCACGCTCTGCTTCTCGGTCAATCAGGCGCTGATCGCGGCGAAGGCGGGGGCGACCTATATCTCGCCCTTCATCGGGCGCCTCGACGACATCGGGCAGGACGGCATGGAGCTCATTCGCGAGATCCGCGCCATTTATGACAATTACGGCTTTGCGACCAACATTCTCGCCGCCTCGATCCGCTCGCCGCAGCATATGCGCGAATCGGCGCTCGCCGGCGCCGATGTCGCGACCGCGCCGCCTTCGGTCATCAAGGCGCTCGCCAATCATCCGCTGACCGACAAGGGGCTCGACGCTTTCCTCGCCGACTGGGCGAAGACCGGGCAGAAGATCCTTTGACGGCATTGCGGCGCCTCGTTGCCGTTATCGCCGCTGTCGCCGCGTCGCTGTCGCTTGCCGCCGCGCAGGACGAGCGCGACCGTGCGCGCGAAAGGGACCTCGCCGCGTCGGCCCAGTCCCTCGCCGCACTCAGCGTTGCGCTCGAAGAGGCGGAGGTCGATGACGGAGCGGCCTTCGCACGCGACGTTCGCGAGGCGGTCGAGACATCGCGCGCGCAGCTGCCTGCGGTCGAAACAGCGCTCCGGCGCGCCGAGGAGAGCCTTGCGCTGCTCGGTTCGGCGCCGAAGGAAGGCGAGCCCGCCGAAGCCCCGCTGCTCGCCGCCGACCGGCAGGGGCTGACCGAACGCGTCGCCTATTATCAAAGTCTGCGCACACGTATCCTCGCCAACACCGACGAGGGGGCGCGGTTGCTGGCGGCGTTGACGCAGCAGCGTTTCGAAGCGCGCTGGCGGCGCATTCTCCGGCGCGATGCGCCGCTGATTTCTCCTGACCTTTGGGCGAAGGCTTCCAGCGAAGCGGGCGTGCTTGCGCAGAAGACCGGCGCATATTTTTCGCGCTGGCGCGACGGCCGTGAAGGCGAAAGCGGCGCGCTGCTCAGCGCCGCGGCGATCGGGGCGGCGTTCGCCTTTTCCTTCCTGATGTTCGGGCCGGTGCGAAACTGGGCGAGAGGCGCCGTTTCCGCGCAGCTCGAAGCGCTGGAGCCGACGCCGGCGCGCCGTGTCGCTCTTGCCGGCGTCAGGATGCTGACGCGCGTCATCCCGGGCGTCGTCGGCGGTTTCGCTGTTATCGAGACAGCGCGCGCCGTCGGCCTTCTCGCCGAAGACGGCGTCGGCGTCGCGCGGGCGCTCTGGGGCGCGCTCATCGCCTATCTCATCGTCGATGGATTTGCGGCCGGCATTCTCTCGCCGACGGCGCCGGCCTGGCGCCTCGGCGGCATGGACGCTTCGCGCGCAAGAACGGCTTCTTTGCTGATCCTTGCGATTGTCCTGCTTGTCGGAGCGAAGTCGGTCTTCGTTGCGATCACGCATGCTGCGGGCGATGCGGCCTCGGCCGGCCGGCTGGCGACGGGCATCGCGGCGCTGATCGCCGGCGCGCTCCTCTTTGCGCTTTGCCTTCCTGGCGCAGCGGCGGAGCAAGCGCCGGGAACGGACGGCGCGAAAAAACCAACCTGGCCGGCCTTGCGCTTTATCGGCCGCATTCTCGGCGTCGCGATCGGCGCGGCG
>CAZNXR010000469.1:0-2124 GCA_964576815.1 uncultured Caulobacterales bacterium
GGAGGGCGGGTTGGGCGGGTCGGGCGCGCTGCCGGTCGAGGAGACCTTCGTCGCCGATCTCTCGCCCGACGCGCATGGGCGCCTGCGGCTTGTGCGACTGACGGTCAGGATCGAGTCGCCCTCTCAAAGCGCGCGGCGCGCGCTCGCCGAGAAGAGCCCGCAGCTGCGTGAGCGTGTCGCCTTCTTCCTGCGCGAACTGTCGCCGGAGGATCTTGACGGGACGCAGGCGCAAGCGCGCCTCAAGGCGGAGCTCCTGCGTCGCATCAATCTGACGATCGCCCCCGAAGCGGCCGACGAAATCCTCATCCAGTCCTTGTTGATCCAGTAGGAGCAAGCCCGCTTGTCCCAACTCTCAAAAGCCGATCCCGATGCCGAAGTGGTCTGGTCTGAAAGCGCGCCGGTCAGCGACCTCCTCGGCTTTGATCTTGGCGCTGACGGCGTCGACCGGTCAGGGCTTGCGGCGCTGGTCAATTCCGCGCTTGTCGCGCATCGCCGCCTGCCGATGCTCGACGTCGTGTTCGACCGCGCGGCGCGGCGCTTCGCGACGACGCTGCGCCAGCTGACGAACGCAAGCGCCGACGCCGCGCTCGACAACGTCACGTCGATCCGGTTCGGCGACTTTCTGGGGTCGCAGTCGGCGCAAGGCGCCGTCGGCGTCCTCAAGGCCGCAGGGCTCGGCGGACCGCTGCTGATCGCGGCGGAGCCGCATTTCGTCCACCACGTCGTCGATCTCCTCCTCGGCGGGCGGCGCGGCGCGGCACATGAGGACGGGCGAGCGCTTACAGCGATTGAGCTTTCAATCCTTCAGCGCGTCATTGAGGCGCTTGCGGCGGACATCAATGAGGCGTTCAGCAGCGTCGCCGATGCGGGCGTCGTGCTTGAGCGCATGGAGACGGAACCCCGCTTCTCTGCGATCGCGCAGGAGACAAGCGTCTGCGTGATCGGCAAGTTCAAATTGTCGGTTGAAGACCGGGCGTCGCGGCTTGTCGTCGTCGCGCCCTACGCTTCGCTCGAGCCGATCGAAGACAAACTCCGCCGCGGCTTCTCGCCGGACGCCGGCGCTGCAGAGGAAGGATGGCGCCGGCGCCTGACGAGCGGGCTGCTCGGCGCAGCGCTCGAACTTTCGGCCGTGCTCGGCGACCGGACGCTGCGTATCGCCGACTTGCAAAAACTCGGCGCCGGCGACGTTTTGACTTTTGGCGACGCGCGCAATCCGCGCGTCGAGCTGCGCATCGGATCGGCGGCGGTGGCGTCGGGGCGGATCGGCAAGCAAGGCGACCGCGTCGCCATTCGCCTTGACGCCGGCGTTGATCGGGACGCGGCCGCGATTGCAGCGGAGGCGGCGACATGACCACCGGACTTGTTCTCGACGCGGCCCTTATCGTGCTCTTCGCCGCGGCGGGGGCCTTTGCGTTCGTGCTGAACCGGAGGCTGAAGAAGCTTGCCGACGCGCAAGCGGCGCTGCAATCTTCGCTGGAGGCCTTCAGCGGCGCAGCGGCGCAGGCGGACGAGGCCTTGAAACGCATCGAAACGCAAGGCGTCGTCCGCGGCGCCGAATTGCAAGCGGCCGCTAGCCGTGCGCAGCGGCTAGCGACGGATCTCTCCGTAATGACCGCGGCGGGCGCGCGCGTTGCAGACCGCATTGAGGCGGCGCTTAACAGCGTGCGCGCGGTCGGCGCATCGGCGCGTAAAGATCGGAGGGCGGCGTGAGCGACGTTCGCGTGCGCGTCCTCCCGGTGTTCCTGATCGCGCTCGGCGCCGTCGGCGCTTTGAAGGCCGGCGGCCTTTGGGTGTCGGTCTCCGGCGCCGCTGCGGAGACGGAGGCTGCAAGAACAGCTGCAGCGAGCTCCAGCGCGCCCCTCAGCCCGACCGCCGACCGGCTGATCGAACAGCTCGGCGTTCGCGAGCGGGCGCTTGATGCGCGCGAGGGCGAACTCGACACGCGCGAAAAAGTGCTCGCCGCAGCCGAGTCACGCATCGACCTCGCGATGAAGGCCCTAGCAGCGGAGAAGCAGGCGATCGCCGCCGCCAGCGACAGCCGTGTGAAGCTTCGCGACGATGAATTGTCTGCGCTGTCGAGCGCCTATGAGCGCATGAAGGCGCGTGATGCGGCGCGCATCTTTG
>CAZNXR010000470.1:0-2122 GCA_964576815.1 uncultured Caulobacterales bacterium
TAGAACAGGGAACTGGCGGCGAGACCAAGACTACCCAGTCGCTGTACACCGCCACGACCTGGACGTGTTACCTCAGTGCACAGATCATTTCTTCAAAACCCGCATAGTTGGCGGCTTTCGGGGGTATTTTGCACAACCATCTGGGGCGTAGAGACTGAGGCGGAGACCCATCGGCCCTGAAAGACCCGCGCGTCTCTCGTGGCTTTCAAGCGGTTCCATTGAGGGCCAGAGACGGGACGGCAGGACTCCGGGCGAGGGGGTCGGGACGACGGGTGAGTGCGTCTCGGTTCCGTAAATCGCGGCAGATCGGTGGGGTTGATCCGTCGCCGCAACGGGAGCGGAGATTCTCGTCGCGCATCGCTTTGGCGCAAGACGGCGCCGTTCTGCATCAGGCTGGGTTCAGGCGGCAAATCCGAGCGCGGCGCGCTGCTCGCCCCAGTCGGATGCGATCTGCGTATCGTTGAGGCGACGCAAGGTCAGATCCATGGGGTGGGAGCCGTCGAGGATCGCCTCGACGATGTCGGGCGCAAGGTGCGCGAGGCGCAGGATCTTCCAGACATAGCGCTCGGACATCCCATACGCTTCTGCGATCTCGACAACGGATGCGTAGGCGCCCTCCTCGAGCCGCTTCGCCCAGTGATAGGCGAGCGCGACCGCGCGGATCAGCGAGGCGTCCTGCCGATCGGCGCCGTCGCGCTCGATGGCTTTGCGCGCGCTGTAGGGCGAGGCAAGATCGATGGGCGCGCGCAAGGTCCTGGCGAAGCCGTTATCATCCTTGAGCCGGATCTCGACCTCGCTCGCATGCAGGATGACGCGCGCGACGGGCTCGACCAGCGCTGTTCTGTCAGCGCCCGGCGGCGCGACGCCCGCTTTGACGAGAGCCGCGAACACGATGTCGTCGATGCGCGCGCCGTTGACGCGGCTGATCGAGCCGACCGGCTCGGTCGTGCCGCGCAGCTTCGGCATGCTGCAATAATAACGATGGAGAACGCCCCTGTTCTTCGAGGAGGCCGCGCCCATACGGTTGCCGACATCGTCAAAGAGAAGGCCGAGCAAAGGCGCGGTTGATCGCACATTCTTTCGCGATCGCGTCTGTCCCTGCCGCGCCGCGTCGAGCCTTTCCTGGACGGCGTTCCACAGTTCGAGCGGGATGACCGCTTCATGCTCGCCCTCATAGTGCGCGCCGCCCTGGCGGATCTTGCCGATATAGATCGGGTTGCGGAGCATTTTATGGAGGCTTCCGCGCGCGAAGGGGCCGCCGCCGAACATCGCTCCCTTCTGGGTCTTCCAGCGCTTGGTCGTAAGCCCCTTCTCGGCGACCACGCGCGTCAGGCGCGTGAGCGAGGGCGTTGCAAGCGCCAGCTCGAAGATCTCGCGGGCCCGCGCCGCCTCTTTCTCGTTCACCGCGAGGCGGCGGTTGACGATGTCGTAGCCTAGCGGCGGAAAGCCGCCCATCCACATGCCGCGGCGCTTGGAGGCCCCGATCTTGTCGCGAATGCGCTCGGAAGTGACCTCGCGCTCGAACTGGGCAAACGAAAGTAGGACGTTGAGCGTCAGCCGTCCCATCGAGGTCGTCGTGTTGAACTGCTGCGTGACCGAGACGAAGGATGCGCCATGGGCGTCGAGAACTTCAACGAGGCGCGCGAAATCGGCGAGCGAGCGCGTCAGGCGATCGATCTTATAGACGACGACCACCTGGATGCGCCGGCGTTTGATCTCGCCCATCAACTTCTGAAGGGCGGGCCGGTCCATATTGCCGCCGGTGAAGCCGCCATCGTCGAAGCGATCGGGGAGGGCGCGCCAGCCTTCGGCCGCCTGGCTCTTGATATAGGCCGCGCACGCCTCGCGCTGGGCGTCGAGGGAGTTGAACTCTTGCTCGAGGCCTTCATCGGAGGATTTGCGCGTATAGATCGCGCACTGAAGGATCTTGGCAGTCATGGCCGTTCTCCGTCCCGCCGCCGGTTCTTGACGCCGAAAAATCTGGGCCCCGACCAATGGGCGCCGGTGATCTCCTCCGCGATGGTCGAGAGGCTCTTGTAGATCTTGCCGCGATAGGCGAACCCGCCTTTGACGATCTCGACCTGATGGCGCTCGCCGCCCCAATTGCGCACGAGCCGCGCGC
>CAZNXR010000471.1:0-2114 GCA_964576815.1 uncultured Caulobacterales bacterium
TTGCCGACGAGCGCCACGGGCGCGGCGCCCTTTCGGCCGCCCATCCATTCCATGGCGACAATGCGGCTCTCGCGCACCGACCCCTGCCCGACGCCGAGCAGCGCGCCCATGCCCAGCTTCTGCATTTCCTTGACGCCGAGCACCGTCACTTTCACGCCAAGGGCTTCAAGCTCGCGGCAGCGCGCGGCGAAACTATCCGGGTAGAGAACGTTTGGCGGTTCAGAGACGACGTCGCGCGTCAGGAATACGCCTTCGGCCAGTTTCTCCAGATCGGCAAAGCGCGTACGCGCGTCCGCCGCCGGCGTATTGATGACGAGGCGTTCGATCGCGGGCTTTTGATCTTTTTCAAGACGCGTGCGGTATTTGTCGAAGCGGTAGGACTTCAGGCGTGCGCCGAAGGCGATCCGCGCCGCGATCTCTCCCGGCTCCGTATCGCCGAAGCCATCGAGGAGGAAGAATGCAGCTTTCTCCTGCGTTTTCAGAACGCCAGCGATGCCCGCGCCGCCGAGGCGCTCGGCGTCGAGCAGCTTGAAGTCGGCCGGCTTGCCGGCGCCGACAAGCGTCACGCGACGGGCGGCGACGCCGGCAAGACCAATCAGTTCAAGCGACTGGCCCTTTTTTCCGGTAAAGCCCGCGGTCCGCGCCGCAGCCGACATAGCGCCGTCGGAGGCTGCGTCGAGCGCTGCGTAAGCGGCGGACGGCGCGGCGTCTTCAAAATGGGGAACGATGAAGGTCGCCGCCGCGGGGGGCGCCGCTTTCGAAAAGGTGATTTTCATGAATGCCTCTGGTCGACCTCGGCGCCCACGCTAGATTGGAAACAACACGGGGCGCGGCGTCGGCGGGCGCATCCCGAGGCGAGACACGTAAGGCGCAGCGCATGCTGGCGCAACGTTTTCGAGCCGTTGTGAGGCTCCCCGGATACAACGTCGCGCCGCTTCATTGCGACCGTGTCCGCTCGCCGACTTGTCCCCGCCGCGGCTTTCGGGCAAACCCCCAGTTGTATAGACAGGAAACGCCGTACCCCTTGAGCAGTCTCAATCTTTATATACTGCGCCAGACGACGACGCCCTTCCTGTTCGCACTGATCGCGACGACGGCGATCGTCTGGGCGACGCAAAGCCTTACCCGCCTCGACATAATCGTCGATCATGGCCAGGGGCTGGCGAAGTTCGCCTGGCTGACTGTCTTGATCCTGCCGAGCCTGCTTGCGGTCGTTATACCCTTCGCACTTTTCGGCGCGACGCTCTACGCGCTTCACCGCCTCCACGCCGACAGCGAGATCGCGGTCGCTTTCGCAGCCGGGGTCAGCCGGGTGCGAATCGCCGCCCCGATTCTATTGCTCACCACAATCGGCGCCGGCGCTACCCTTTGGATCAATCTCGACCTGATGCCGCGCAGCTATCGCGAATTGAAGCGCGAGATTTTCAGCATGCGTGCCGATTTCGCCTCCGCGATCCTGCGCGCGGGCGAGTTCACCACATTTGTTGATGGTTTCACGGTTTACGTCGACCGCACCGATGGAGAGGGGCAGTTCATTGGCCTTCTGATAAATGACTATCGCGAGCCGACGCGATCCTCGACCTATCTCGCCGAACGCGGCGTCGTGCGCGAGACGCCGGCTGGACCGGTGCTCTATCTTCTAAACGGCGTCGCCCAGCGCCCGGACGTGGAGACGGGGCAAATGGGCTCGGTGAGCTTTGACAGGCTGGCCCTCAATCTGAGCGATTTCGGCGGCGCAACCGATGGCTTCCAGATGGAGCTGACCGAACGTTATCTCGGGGAGCTTCTTCATCCCGATCTCGACAAGGAGTGGGACCGCAACAACGCGGGACGTCTCGTCGCCGAGGGCCATGCCCGCCTTGCCGCGCCGCTCTACGCATTTGCGTATGCCTTGATGGCGATCGCTGCGCTTATTGGTGGCGCGTACAGCCGTCAGGGATACGCCCTGCGGATTGTCATCGCCTGCATTGGCGCCATCGCGCTCCGCGTCATCGGATTTCTCGTTCAAAGCCTTGCCGCGTCGACGGGGCTATACTGGCTCGTCTATGCGCCAATGGCGATCGTCGTTGTCATCTGCGCGCTCCTGCTGATTGACCTGCCGGCGTTCGCGCAGA
>CAZNXR010000472.1:0-2096 GCA_964576815.1 uncultured Caulobacterales bacterium
GCGACAAGCGGGGTCGCGGCGTTTTCAGCGGCGGTGAGCGCCGGGAGCAGATTATACTGTTGGAAGATGAAGCCGATGCGGCTTCGGCGGAACTTCACCTTCTCGCCGTCCCGCATCGCCGTGATGCGCGCGTTCATCACATCGACATCGCCTTTCGTCGGGCGAAGCGTGCCGGAAACAATTGAGAGCAGCGTCGTCTTCCCGCAGCCCGACGGCCCGACCAGCATGGTCAGCTTGCCGAATTCTATGTCGAGGTCGACGCCGTGGAGGACCCGCGTGCGCGTCCCGTTCGAGCCGAACTCCATCTCGACGCCGCGCGCGGAAAGGGCGGGCTCCATCCCTACCCCCTGAACACGATCGCCGGATCGACGCGGAAGACCTTTGTCAGGCTGCCGAGCGAGGCGAGGATGATGATGACGGCGACCACCGCGCCGACGCCTGCGAACACTTCCGGCCTGAGGACGAAGCCTTCAAGCGCGGGTACATCCGTCGTCACCGCGAAAAACATGGCGCACACGCCGATACCGAGACCGAAGCCGATGGCGCCGACGACCGCCGATTGCAGCAGCACCATGGCGGCGATCTGCGCATTTGTAGCGCCGATCGCCTTGAGGGCGCCGAATTGTTTGAGGTTCTCGATGACGAAGAGATACAAGGTCTGCGCGGTGATCGCGACGCCGACGATGACGGCCAGCGCGATAGTGATGCCGAAATTGACCGGAATGCCCGTGCGCGTCAGATAGTAATTGACGCTGCGCCACGCGAACTGGACGCGCGTCAGCGCCTGATGGCCGGTCGCTTCCTCGATGCGGCGGGCGAGCGCCTCGCGGTCTTCGCCCTCAGCCGCTCGCACGAGCACGAAGCTCATCTTGTTGCGCGTCGGCGGCGTGATGCGCGTCGCAAGCGAATAACGCATATAGGCGATCGGAAAGGTGATGAACGGGGCGGATGCGTCGGCGATGCCGCGCACGGCGACGCGATAGTCATTGATCTCGGCCTCGCGCCCCATCGCGGCTATCGGGTCATCGCCCGGCCAGATGAAGGCTGCGCCTTGCGGGTCGAACACGATGGCGTCCGGCTCGCGCAGCGAAGAGAGATCGCCGGCGAGCCATTTCCGGGGCGCGCCGAGGAGAGTCGCGTCATCGACGCCGATGAGGCTCACCTGGTTAAGGTCGCCCGCCGGGGTCCTGAGGATCGCAAGGCCCTTGTAAAGCGGCACGGCCCATTCGACGCCCGCAACGCTCCGTACACGGCCGAGCGCCTCATCGGGAAGCGCCTCGACCTCATCCACATACCGGACGCGCGCGTCCATCACCCAGATATCCGCCTCGCGGATGTCGAGCACCTGGTTGGCCGTGCGGGTCATGAGGCCGATGAAAATCGACACCTGCTGGCTCATCAAGAGCGTCGCGAAGGCGATGCCGAAGACGAGCGCGAAATACTTCGCGCGGTCGCCGATCAGCATTTTAAGCGCGATCCGCAGCATAACGGCCCCGTCTCCCTGACCTCGGCGCTTGGCGGCGCCATGAGTTCCGGACTAGCCTACGGAATAGAAGACTTGCCGGTTCACTAATTACAGTTTAAATACCAGACGGCCCAGTATGTCAATTGTGGATGCCAAAAAAATACGCGAGAAGCCGCCCAAGCGGCCGGGGCGTCCGCGCGACCGGCAGAAGGACGGGGCGATCATCAAAGCCGCGCAGCGGCTTTTCCTTGAGCGCGGCTTTGACGGGGCGAGCGTCGATGCGATCGCCGAAGCGGCTGGCGTCGCCAAGGCGACGGTCTATGCGCGCTTCGCCGACAAGGAAGCGCTGCTGAAGGAATCGATTGAATCAAAATGCGGCGAATTCCTTGATGCCGATACGCTCAGCTGGCGCGCCGGCCGCACGCTGCGCGACGGCCTTATCGCCATTGCGGAGCGGTTTCTCTCGCTTGTCACGGACGCCGATGCCCTCTCCATGCATCGCCTGATGATGCAGGAAGGACAAAAGAGCGACCGCCTGCCCTCGCTGTTTTTTGAAAGCGCCATTCTTCCGACCGCGCGGCGGCTGGCGGCCTTTCTCGACAGCGAAGCGGAGCGGCTCGGCGTCACGCTG
>CAZNXR010000473.1:0-2096 GCA_964576815.1 uncultured Caulobacterales bacterium
GCGATCCCCGCCATCAGCGCGTCGTAAGTCGTATCGACAAGACGTCGCGCCTTTATCTTCGGCTCGCCCGCCCAGTACATGCGGCTGGTGTCGCCATGCCAGCCGTCGACGATGACGGTGACGTCGATGTTCAGAATATCTCCGTCATTGATGCGTTTTTCGGACGGGATGCCGTGGCAGATGACATGGTTCAGCGAAATACAGCTTGCGTGACGGTAGCCGCGATAGCCGATCGTCGCCGACAAGGCGCCGTGGTCGAAAACGAAGGCGCGGATGAGATCATCGAGGTGGGCCGTCGATACGCCGGGGCGGACATCGCCCGCGATCATGTCGAGACACGCCGCAGCGAGGCCCCCCGCCCGGCGCATGCCGGCGAAGTCTTCCGGCCCGTGAAGGCGGATGTCTCCGGTCTTGACGGCGTCGTCGGCCTGGGCGGTCGTATATTGCATCGAGTGCGGCTGCCGGTTCGGTAAATTTCACGCCTTATGTCGCAGCGAACGGCCGGATTTTCAATCGCCGCCGACGGTGGACGCTTATTGCGTCGGGTCGCTCGTCGCAGCGTTAACGAAACCGCTGTTTCTGTTGCCGAATTGTAAAGATTTGATTGTGAAGATACGGCGATGGTTTAAGCCCGGGCCGCCAGTGCAATTCGCTCGATACCTCTTAGATGCCGCCGGGAACGTCGCTCTGACGTTCGCCTTCGTTGCGCCGCTGCTTCTCGCGGGCGCCGGCGCGGGCCTTGATGCAAGCAGGTTCTTCGCAGCGAAATCCGCTCTCCAGCAGATTGCCGACGGCGCCGCGCTCGCCGGGGCCCGGCAGTACTTTCTCGATGCAGCGAATGAAACCGCCGTGGAGGGAGTGACGATTTCGTCCGCCGAGGCAACGCTTCAATCGGTCGGCGAGGACCTGTCGCCTGTCGTCTCAGCTAATGCGGATGCAAAATCGGCGGGCGTCCAGGTGACGATCGACGCGACCTACCGGCCGGCGCTTTTGGCGGGGGTTCTTCAAGAAGGCTTCGCCATCTCGGTCAGTTCCTACGCCGAAGCCCGCGGATCGGACGCCAGCACCTGCATCATCGGACTCGACACCTCGTCCCGATCGACCATCCTCCTCAACACCGCCGCGAAGATAACCGGCCCGGATTGCGCAGTTTATTCAAATTCGACAGCGAACTCCGGCATTGAAGTCCTGCGCGACGCCAGGATCATCAGTTCGCTGACATGCTCCAGCGGCGGATACGCCGGGGCCGCCGGAAATTACTCTTCGCAGCCGCTGACGGACTGCCCGGCGCGCGAGGATCCGCTCGCCGGCAGAACGGCGCCTAGCGTCGGCGCCTGCAACTACACTCGCAAACAGGTCGATGACTATTCGGGTGCGCTCGAACCCGGCGTCTATTGCGGCGGGCTGGTCATCAACGGCGCGTCGAACGTGACTTTGAATCCCGGAATCTATGTCTTCAAAGACGGGCCGTTCAACGTGTTGCGTACGTCCAAGGTGAAGGGAGAGAATGTCGGGCTCTTTTTCACCGGCCGCAACGCCGATCTCTATTTTCAGGAGCAATCAGATATCTCGCTTAGCGGACCGATTTCCGGGACGATGGCCGGCGTTCTTATCTGGCAGGAGAGCGATCCGCGCAGCGGCAAGATGTTTGAGGTCCGCAGCAATAAAGTGCACACGATGACCGGTACGATCTATCTGCCGAACAGCACGTTTTACGCTTCTGTCAACGCGCAGGTCGCGCAATCTTCCGCCTACACTGCGGTCGTCGCGCGAAAAATATCGCTGGATGGAAGCGTCGAGTTGGTTCTCAATGACAATTACGGCGACACGGACGTTCCCGCACCCGCAGGGATCGGCAAGAACGTCGGGGATATCGTCCTGCGGCGCTGATCGGCCGATCAATCCTGTCCTCGCCAGGTTGAACTCGCAGCGGCGTCATTAACTGTTGGGGTTCTTAGGTTTACGAAATCGTAAAGCGCCGCGTCGAACATTTAAGCGGAGAATCCGAAGGACGCATGTGGTGAGGCTGATCGACGACAAGGGGAATGTCGCCGTCGCGTTTGCGCTTCTGGCGCCGGCGCTTCTCGCCGTCGCGG
>CAZNXR010000474.1:0-2090 GCA_964576815.1 uncultured Caulobacterales bacterium
TTATAAGGGGCCGGCGAAATCGATCGCCGATATGGATGAAGCGGTCCGCAAAGAAGCGCGTCGCCGTCATGCTCGCGATTGATACCAATGTCATCGTTCGATACCTCATCGGCGATCATCCGGAACAAACCCGCAAGGCGCGCGCGCTCATCGACGACGCGCCCGTCTTCGTCAGCCGCACCGTGCTCCTTGAAACCGAGTGGGTCCTGAGGAGCGCCTATGACCAGCCTGCTGACGCGGTCGCGCAGGCGCTGAGAAGCTTCGCCGGTTTGCCGACCGTCACGATTGAGACCCCGGAACGCGTGGCATTGGCGCTGACGCACGCCGAATGCGGCATGGACTTCGCAGACGCCTTGCATCTTGTCGCCGCCGGCGAGTGCGACGGTTTCGCGACCTTCGACTCGGGGCTCGTCAAAGCGGCTCGCCGGCTCGGAATCGACATCGTCCGAAAACCATAAGCGGCGCTTCCTTGGTGCGCCGACACGCCATCCCCTTGTCGCGCGAGACTGCGGGAAGCCTGGCGCAAGGTCCCGCGCTTGGGGTCAAGCGCTGAAGCGCTCGCCTTCGGGGCAAGCCCCGGGCGCCCTTCGCGCGGCCGCAAGGCGGCCGCCCTGCGGATGACCCTAGCGAGACCTTGGCGCCCAGCGGCTCCCGCGCGCGTCAGGGGATGGGCCTCGGACGCGGCGAACAAGGAGACCTGATCCCATGGCTTTCGAATCCGATTTCCCGACGCACTCCGCGACCGGCCGCATCCTCGACGACCTCTCCCTTTTCGGCGCCGGCGCGCCGGCGATCGAAGACGATCCGCTGACGGAGGATCGCGACTTCGCGGGCGCCGCCGCGGCGCTCATCACCCATCTCGGCGACATGTTCGATCGGACCCCGCTCGACCGGTATGTCGAGGATATCGGCTGGGGCCTCGTCAATGTCTTCCATCGCCGCATCGAACGGCTCGAACGCGACCTTCGCGATGTCGAGGCCGAAGCGAAATCCCTCATCCAATCGCAGGACGGCTCGGAAGTCCGGTCCGTCGAACTCGAACGCGCGACCGCGAGGGCGCGCGCCATCGCCGATCATCTTGCCGTCTTTGAGGAGATGCAGGCGGCGATGGCGCAAGAATTCGGCAATGTCACGGGCTCCGCCTGGCGCCCGAAGTCCGGCACCCGCAAGGCGACGGCGCTCACCTCGGCCATTCTCGATGCCCGGGAATTCATCGCGGCGCGCCGCCAGCGCGAGCAGGACGCCAAAGCCCCGCAAGGCCCGATCGTCCTCTTCTCGGGCGGGGCCGACTGGATCGACATCGACGCCGTCTTCCGGGTCCTCGACAAGATGCGCGGCCGGCATCCCGACATGGTGCTTGCGCACACCGCGCAGGAGAAGGGCGCCGATCTCATCGCCGCCCGCTGGGCCGAAGCGCGGAAAGTCGACCAGATCCCTTGCAGGCCCGATTTCGCGACCTTCCAAAAGGCCGCGCCCTTCCGCCGCAATGACGACATGCTGGCGCTGAAGCCGGCGCTTGTGGTCACCTTCCCCGGGAACGGCATCACGATGAATCTCGGACAGAAGGCCGAAAAGGCAGGCGTCAGCGTGGTCGCCTGCGGCACCCCGACGACGCCGAAAGCCGCCTGACAGCGGCGCGCGCCATCAGCATCCACGCAACGGTTCGCGTCGCTCAGGCGGCGCGGATCGCGGCGGACCTGTTGCGCTGGCAGCCTGCGTAGTTAGTGCGCTCGCTCGAGGGCGCCGCCCCGACCCGAACGCGAAGCTCGTTCATCGCATCGATGAGCCGGTCGCATTCCGCGTTGCGCCCCCCATTATAAGCGCGGCCGAGATCGGCAAGGAGCAACGACAGCGCCGCGACATAGGACCCCTCGCGCGTGAGATATTCGCCTGCAAGGTCGACGATGTCGGCGCGGTCGGTCATCCGTCTCCCCCGAGACTTTGCAGCATTTTCATCTCAATGCCTGGAAATTCGTAACCATCGGTTAGGAAACACGGTGAATGCGGGGGCAAATGCTGGTCCCCCGAACCCTTTCTGGGGAATTTGCGACGCTTGAACGGAGCGCGGCGGGCGCGCGACGATGCCCCCT
>CAZNXR010000475.1:0-2087 GCA_964576815.1 uncultured Caulobacterales bacterium
CTCTCTGGCGCAGAAATCGATTGGTATGCGGACGGCGTCAGCCATCAAGGCGCGGCGGACTTTCTTGAGGCCTTGCGCGCGAAAGGAGAAGTCACGCTGCGGATTGACAAGGGGCTTCCTCGTGTCGCGCTGTCGCCGCCTTCCGCCGACGCGGCCGGCGTAGCGTATACCGTTCGTTCTGCGGACGGCGCAGGTTGGCGCGGCGACGTGGTTGGGCTCGCGCGAGACGGGCGCGAACTTGGGCGCGCGCCTGTCACGATCGCCGCCGGCGCCGCGTCGGCCGAGGCGCGCATCGAACTGCCGCTGGCCTTGCAGAACGACCTCGCCGAAGCGCGGCTCGACGCGGTCGCGTCCGCCGGCGCCGTCCAGCTCGTCGATGCGCGAAGCCGACGCGCGCTGGTCGGTTTCATCGCCAGCGGCGAGGCCGGCGCCGAACCCCTGCTCTCTGGTCATCATTACGTAAGAAAGGCGCTTGATCCCTATGCGCGTTTCGTCACCGACACGCTTGACGGTCTGGTCGCCGCCGGCGTGTCGGCGATCGTGCTCGACAATATCGGCGTCATTCGCCCAGCCGATGCGGAGGCATTGTCAAAATGGATCGAAAGCGGCGGCGTGCTGATCCGCTTTTCGGGACCGGCGCTCGCCGAAGCCGCTGCGGAAGGGGCGCCCAGCCTCATTCCCGCCCCGCTACGCGGGGGCGGGCGCGCTTTCGGCGGCGCGCTGACCTGGGAGACGCCGCAGAAACTGGGGGACTTCGCCGAACGCGGTCCTTTCTTTGATATGACGCCGCCGCCGGATGTTCTCGTGCGCCGGCAGATCTTGGCGGAGCCGGGCGCCGAAGCGGCCGAACGCGCCTGGGCGAGCCTTTCCGACGGCACGCCGCTGGTGACCGGAGAGCGGATCGGCGCCGGCGCACTGGCGCTCTTTCACGTGACGGCGACGCCTGCATGGTCAGACCTGCCGTTGTCGTCGACTTTTATCGAGATGCTCCGGAGGCTGATCTTTCTATCCGCGCTCGGACCTCAGACAGATGAGGCGCCT
The DNA here is from genome assembly GCA_964576815.1 of uncultured Caulobacterales bacterium. Classification (GTDB taxonomy): domain Bacteria; phylum Pseudomonadota; class Alphaproteobacteria; order Caulobacterales; family Parvularculaceae; genus Amphiplicatus. The sequence continues at coordinate 1,042 of CAZNXR010000475.1, forward strand.
AAAGATCGCGGCTATCAGCCGCTTCGCGTCATGGACGGCTTTGGCGCGCTGCGATCGCCGCCGCGCGACGCCGTTGCAGCGACGCTCAGCGACATCGAGGCCGGCCCGGCCCCGGATCGGCCGCCCGGCTTTTACGGCGCACCCGAATCGCCGGTCGCGCTGAACGCATTCCGCGCAGGCGATCCTTTCGAGGCGCTGGCGCTCGACGGCGTCGCCGCGAGGGGCTTCGTCGATAACCCGCCGCAACGTCTTGCCGGACCGCTGATCGCGGCTGCGCTCTTCCTCTTTGCGCTTGACGCCATCGTTGCGCTCTTCATCTCCGGGCGGCTTAGGGCGCCCTTCGCTGCAGCGCTTGCGCTCGTCTTTTTTGGAGCGCCGGCGCCGCACGCGACCGCGCAGCCGCTCGACGCGCCGCCAGCCGCCAAAGCGATCGAGGCGGCGCTCGCGACGCGGCTGGCTTTTGTCGAGACCGGCGATCCGGAAACCGACGCCGTCGCCGCGGCAGGTCTTCAGGGCCTCACGCGCGAGCTCTTCCGCCGCACGTCGCTCGAACCGGAGGCGCCGGCGGCGGTCGATCCGGAAACGGACGATCTATCAGTCTACCAGTTTCTCTATTGGCCGGTCGTTCCGGGCGCGGCGCCGCCGAGCGATGCGACCGTCGCTGCAATCGAGACCTTCATGCGATTCGGCGGCCTCATCGTGTTCGATACGCGCGACGACGAACGCGCGGTCGCCGGCGCCATGACCCCGGAACGTGAAGCCTTGCAATCAATTTTGCGCCGCCTCGACATTCCGCCGCTCGCGCCCTTGGCGCCCGATCATGTGCTGCTGCGGTCTTTTTATCTGCTCAGCGATCTTCCAGGGCGCATGATCGCAAATCCTGTCTGGGTGCAGGCGGGCGACGGGCCGAACGATTCTGTCACGCCCATCATCATCGGCGGTCGCGATTGGGCCGGCGCCTGGGCGAGCGACGCGCTTTCAAGGCCTCTCTTCCCGATGACGCATGGCGGCGAGCGCGCCCGCGGCGTCGCCATGCGCGCCGGCAT
>CAZNXR010000476.1:0-2081 GCA_964576815.1 uncultured Caulobacterales bacterium
AATGAGCACGGTCTTGCCGACGCCGGCGCCCCCGAAGAGCCCGATCTTGCCGCCCTTGGCGTAGGGGCAGAGAAGATCGACGACCTTGATGCCGGTGACGAGGATCTCCGATTCCGTCGACTGCTCGACGAAGGGCGGGGCTTCCTGGTGGATGGCGCGGCGCGCCGTATGCTCGATCGGCCCGCCTTCGTCGACGGGCTCGCCGATGACGTTCATGATGCGCCCGAGCGTGCCGTCGCCGACCGGCACGGAAATCGCCGCGCCGGTGTCGGCGACCTTCTGGCCGCGCACGAGTCCTTCGGACGAGTCCATCGCGATCGTACGGACGGTGTTTTGCCCGAGATGCTGCGCGACTTCGAGCACGAGGCGGTTGTCGCCGTTCTTCGTTTCCAGCGCCGACAGGATCGCCGGCAAATGATCGTCGAACACGACATCGACGACGGCGCCGATTACCTGGCTGATGCGGCCTTCTTTACCCATCTTCTTCTTCCTTCGATGCGTTCTATTGGTTTGTTAGCGGATCAATTCGACTTGAACAGGCAATTGAAGCGTCGCCCAATAGCGGTCAGCCGTGACGACCGGGGCCTCGGCCAAGTCCCCAAGAGCGATGCAGAAACGGTCAGCAAGCGACAGATCGCGATGCTGAGACAGCCGCGCCGCGATAATCGCGGCTTCCTGCCCTGCATCGATCACCGTTATTCCCGTCGCCTCGATGTCCTTCACGCAGTCTTCGGCATCTTCGCCGCGCTTGATGAGGCGCTGAATGACTTCTGCGTAATTCACGGTCGACATCAGTCCATCGGCAAACAGCGTCTCGACGAGCTCGCCGCCATCTTCTTCAAACACCCAAGCGATCACCGCCGATGCGTCCAGCACTCTGCGCGACGTCATTCGCCAGCCTCGCGCGCGGCTTCAGCCCTGCGTTCGCGCAACAGCGCATCGACCTCTCCCTTGGGGAGTTCGCCGCCATGGCGTGCGCGAATGCGCTCTCTAAGCCTGCGGAACGGCTCGAGATTGGGCGAGTCTTCTCGGAGAGCCGCGCGGAGGATTTGCCGCGCCTCTTCTTCCATGCTTCGACCGTTCCGCGCCGCGCGGATGCGCAGCGATTCATGATCTTCAGCCGGAAGCTTGCGTATGGTTAGCGTTGACATAACCAGCCAATGATACTTCTTCGCTAGCGATGCTGTCAATGACAGCATCAAACCGCCTCCGCGCCGGAGATGATTTCGATGAGTTCCTTGGTGATCTGCGCCTGACGCGCGCGGTTATATTGGAGCGTCAGGTCGCTGATCATGTCGCCGGCGTTGCGCGTCGCGTTGTCCATCGCCGACATCGACGCCGCCTGTTCGGACGCGACATTTTCGAGAAGCGCGCGGAAGACCTGCACGGCCGCGTAACGGGGAAGCAGCGCCTTGAGGATCGTCTCCTCGTCGGGCTCGTAGTCGTAGATCGCGCCTTTGAGGTCCGGCGTCTTCACGCCCTCCGGGGCTTTGGCTGGAATAATCTGCTGCGCGGTCGGGATTTGCGACACGACCGATTTGAACTTGCCGTAGAAGAGCGTCGCGACGTCGAACTCGCCAGCGTCGAACATTGAAAGCGCCTTCGACGCGATCTCCTGCGCCTGCGCAAAGCCGACGGATTTGATCGCGGTGAAGTCGGTTTTCCAGACGATGAGATCGCCATAGAGGCGCTTCAGCTGGTCGTTGCCTTTACGCCCGACGGTGATGATCCTGACCGTCTTCCCCTCGCCCTGCAGGCGGACGATGTGCTCGCGCGCGAGGCGCACGATAGAGGAGTTGAACGCGCCGCAAAGCCCCTTGTCGGCGGTCGCGACGATCAGGAGGTGCGTCCGGTCGGCGCCTGTTCCTGCGAGCAGCTTCGGCGCGTTCGGATTATCCTTCGCCGACGCGGCGAGGTTGGCGAGCACGCCCTCCATCCGCTCCGTATAGGGACGAGCCTCCCGCGCGCGCTCCTCCGCCCGGCGCAGCTTCGCCGCGGCGACCATCTGCTTCGCCTTGGTGATCTTCTTCGTCGATTTGACGGAAGCGATCCGGTTCTTGAGGGCCTTGAGGGAGGGCATT
>CAZNXR010000477.1:0-2073 GCA_964576815.1 uncultured Caulobacterales bacterium
GAGCTGTTGTCGAGACGGATATTCGCGATCGAGACGCCGTAGCGGGCGATGACCCCCGCGACATCCGACAGGACGCCGATTTCATTACGGACTGTCACTACAATCTTTGCGTAGGCGGTCACGGCGTCTGCGCGCTCGCGCCATTTGAGGTCGATCCATTGCGACTGCGTCGGGTCGTCGCGCTCAAGGACGACGCAGTCGATCGCATGAACGACGACGAGGTCCGACTCGCGGATGCCGACAATGCGCTCGCCGGGGATCGGCGCGCAGCAACGGCCCATCGTCACCGTGACGCGCGGCGGCAGCCCGTCGATCGCAAGGCGCGGCCTGAACGCCGTCATGCCGGCGGCGCGGATCTCGCCTTCCTTTTCGTGGCTGACGCCCGGATAGACCGCCTCGACGAGATCGCTGACCGATAATTCGCCGCGCCCGACGCGGGCGAATACGCCCTCGACGGACTTCTCACCCAGCTTGACGAGCGCGGCGGATATCGCCTTCGGCGAGAGTTCGAGTTGGGCGCCGGCGAAGACGTTCTCCGCCATGGCGCGGCCGAGTTCGATGTGCTCGGCGCGCTTCATCTTCTTGATGCGCCGGCGGATCGCGGAGCGCGCGCGCCCGGTCACCGCCATCGTCTCCCATTCGGGCGGCACCGGCGCGTTCTCGGAGCGCAGGACGAGCACGGCGTCGCCGTTCTTCAGCGACGTCCTCAGCGGTTTCGAGACGCCGTTGATCTTGGCGCCGATCGTCGTGTCGCCGACATCGGTATGGACGGCGTAGGCGAAGTCGAGCGCCGTCGCGCCCTTCGGCAAGGCGATCACCCGGCCCTTCGGCGTGAAGCAGAAGACCTGATCCTGAAAGAGTTCGAGTTTGGCGTAGCGCAGCGCCTCTTCGGGGTCTTCCCCTTGCGCGAACATTTCAACGAGACGCCGCGGCGTGTCGTAGGGGTCGTATTGTCCGGTTCCGGAATATCCAACGCTCCCCTCGGCCGCGCCGCGGTCCTTGTACTGCCAGTGCGCGGCGACGCCTCGTTCCGCCTGCTCGTGCATGGCGTGCGTGCGGATCTGGATTTCGATGCGTTGATGGCCGCCGTCATAGCGCGGCGGGCCGATCACCGCCGTATGAATGGAGCGGTAGTCGTTGGGCTTGAACGCCGAAATGTAGTCGTCGAACTCCGACGGAATCATCCGCCAGGTCGAGTGGATGACGCCGAGCGTGCGGTAGCAGTCCTCGACCGTATCGACGATGACGCGGAAGGCGTAGATGTCGGCAAGCTCGTCGAAAGAGACGTTCTTGGTCTGCATCTTGCGCCAGATCGAATAGGGCCGCTTTTCGCGGCTCGAGACTTCCGCCTTGATCCCCGCCGCTTCGAGCTTAGCCTGAAGGACCTGCCGTAATTCGACGACCCCGGCGCCGATCGATTTCTGCAGGGTTTCGAGCTTCGCCGTTATCGTCTCATTGGCGTGCGGCATCAGCTCGCGGAAGGCCCGCTCTTCAAGTTCTTCGCGGAAGCGCTGGACCGCGATGCGCCCGGCGAGCGGCGCGTAGATTTCCATCGTCTCCTGCGCGACCTTCTTGCGTTTCTCCGGGTCAGGCACATGGTGCAGCGTGCGCATGTTGTGCAGACGGTCCGCGAGCTTCACGAGCAGGACCCGCACATCGTCCGCCATGGCGACGACGAGCTTTCGGAAATTCTCCGCCTGCTTCGAGGCTTCGGACTTGAGCTCGATCTTCGACAGCTTCGTCACGCCGTCGACAAGATGGGCGATCTCAGCGCCGAAGCGCGCCTCGATGTCGTCGACCGTCACGTCCGTATCTTCGACGACGTCGTGCAGGAGCGCCGTCACGACGGTCGCCGGATCGGCCTTCAGATCGGCGAGGATGTAGGCGACCGCCAGCGGGTGGATGAAATAGGGATCGCCGGACTTTCGTGTCTGGTCGCCATGCGCCACCATCGAAAACACATAGGCGCGGTTCAAAAGCTCCTCATCGACGTTCGGGTCGTAAGCGCGAACCTTTTCGACGAGTTCATGCTGCCGGATCAGGTCTCCGCCTGAAGACGCCGGCGCTTTAGCA
>CAZNXR010000478.1:0-2071 GCA_964576815.1 uncultured Caulobacterales bacterium
CCGGGCGAGGCGCTCCGCCGCTTCGGGGCGAAGCGCAGGGTCCAGTCCTGGGAGAAGTTCGAGCAGGCGGTGTAAAATCCGTCCACGGAGGAATGCTTCTTCGCTGCGCCCCGGCCGATAGGCGCTGTCGGCGTCGGGGGCGAGTTTGGACGGAGACAAACGGTGCAGGCGCTTCTCGGCCGGCGCCGGTTCGCCGAGGAACGCAGGAAGGTCCGCTGCGGCGAACGCCTTTGCGCCGCCCCGCTTCACGACCGGCGCCGCTGTCTGCGGCGCTGCAAGCCGGCGCACCCGGTCGCCGAACTTTTCCTTTCCGAATTCGGCCTCCGGCTCCATCGCGTCGAGCGCAAGCGCGTGCCAAGTGCGTGTTTCGGGCTCGCTCGCCTCCGGATAGGACCGGCCTCCCAACTGATGACCGCAGATGTAGAGCCGGTCCTCGGCGCGCGTCGCCGCCACATAAAGAAGCCGGCGGTACTCGTCCCAGGCGGCGGCTTTTCTTCGTTCGGCCGCCGCGACGATCGCCGGCGCCGCTCTTCCTTCGCCGACGGCCAGAAGCGGTACGCGAACGCCCCGCGATCCTTCCGCGACGACAAGGGGTTCTCTGCTTCCGGCCTTGGGGGGCGCATGCGCATCGAGAATGAAGACGATCGGGGCCTCAAGGCCTTTCGCCTTGTGCGCGGTCATCACACGCACGCTGTCGCCGGCCTCCGCCGAGTCGCGGTTCGCTTCCGCGTCGGACGCGACGACGGCGCCGAGAAACAATCGAAGGCTTCGCGGGTTCGAAGCTTCGAAGTCGAGCGCAAGGCGCAGGAACTCTTCGATCGGCTCGCGCGCAGGCGCGCCGAGGCGCGCGGCGATGCGCCGCCAGCCCGACGGCGCGCCTGTCTCAAGAACATGCATAAAGAAGGCGACGGGGCCGTCTCTCAACGCGACGGCGCGCGCACGCGTGATTTCGCGCGCCGCCGCGTCCCATTCCGGCCGCTCATGCCGGCGGTCCAGCAACGCCTCCCATAAACGCTCGTCGCGCGCATGGGCGAGGTCGAAGAGGCTGTCTTCGCCGATATTGAAGAACGGGCTCTTGAGGATTTCTGCGAGCGAAAGGTCATCGCCTTCGTAAAGCGCGGTGCGCGCGTAGGACAGGAGATCGAGTACCCCCTGGTCCTCGACAAGCTTCAGCCGGTCTGCGCCCGCGACCGGCACGCCGCGGCGGGCGAGCGCCCTGATCATTTCGTGAAACAGCGCCGCCCGCTTCTGCACCAGGATCATGATATCGCCGGCGGCGATCGGCCGGCCCTGGGATTCCAGAATCTCCCTGTTGTCGAGCCAGCCGGCGATCTTCGCCGCAATGTTTTCGGCGAGCAGTCGCTTCGGGTTGCTCGCCGAACTCTGATCGAACGGCGCATCCCACGCCCGCGCCGCGCCAGCGGATTCGTAAGGCGCCAGCGGCCAGAGTTCGACGCTGCCCGCCGCGCCCTCGCGCGTGCAATGGTGTTCGGGCGCTGCGTCGCTGACGCCCTCGAAAACCCTGCGCGGGGCGAACAGGCGGTCGACGAATTGAAGCAGCGGCGCCGCCGTCCGGAACGAGGCCTTCAGCGGCACGTTCTTGAACGCGCCCGCCGCGGCGATCTTCTCGCCGAGATCTATCGCCTTGCCGTCGAACAATTTGGCGTCCGCGCCCTGGAAGGAATAGATTGACTGCTTCTTGTCGCCGACAGCGAAGAAGGTGCGCGCAATTCCCCGTGCGCCTTCGCCGGCGAGAAATTCGTCAAGCGGGCGCTCGATGACGTCCCATGCGTCGGGGCCTGTGTCCTGCGCCTCGTCGAGCAGGATGTGATCGAGCCCCCGGTCGAGCTTGTAGAGCACCCAGTCGGCTGACTTCCTTCCCGTCAGCAATTTCAGCGTCCGGGCGATGAGGTCGTCGAAGTCGAGCGCCGCGCGCGCTTCCTTCGCGGCCGCGTAAGCGCTGCTCACGGCGTTGACTACGGCGTACAAGGCCTTGGTGTCCGCGTAAGCGATCGCAGCGCCATAGGCGTCGTGAAGCGCGGCAAATTCCTGCTGTGTTTGCGCATAGAAT
>CAZNXR010000479.1:0-2069 GCA_964576815.1 uncultured Caulobacterales bacterium
TCAAACGCCGTTATGCTCGCCGACCGCATCCGCAAGGCGGTCGAATCCCGCCGCCTCAAGAAGCGGCGCACCGACGAAGATCTCGGCGTCGTAACGCTATCGATGGGCGCTGCGATGCTCCGCTGGAATGACGCCAGCGAGTCGCTGATCGAACGCGCCGACGCCCTGCTGTACGCCGCGAAGAAGTCTGGCCGCAATTGCGTTATGGACGAAGAGCGCGCTGCCCCTGCGGACGCGTCGACAACCGCCGCCTGAACGCGCTCAGCTGTCCGGCGCGCTATAGAGCGCCCGGTAATCATCCATGAAGCGACCAAGGAAGTTGTCGCGATCGACGTCGCCGAGCGATCTGATGAGCGCCTCTTCTCGCGCGCCGTGAAGACGCGAAACGGATTCATCGATGAAGGCGCGATAGGCGTCGCGATCGCCGGCGAGGAGATACGCGGTCGCAGCCCGCACGGCCGCCTCGCGGTCATTCCGGGAGAGCGGCGCCGGCGCGGCGGCGAAGAGCGATGCGTAATCCGACGCCGATCGGAGCCAGTCGCCGCTGTCCCAGGCGATTTCGGCGCGAAGGCGCTGGTCGGCCGGCTGCGACGCATCCTTGAGGAGCGTCAGCGCCGCCTCGCGCTTGCCTAGCTTGCCAAGCGCCGCCGCCTCGAGCCGGCGACGGCGCGCGTTCGTCTCCGGATCGAGCCCGGCGATGCGCGTCGCCCGCAGCGCGGCGAGCGCCGCTTGGGGCTTGCGCGCCGCCAGATGCAGTTCGGCGAGATCGGCGGCGATGCGCGAACGGTCTGCGCCGCGCAGGCGCTTGAACACTTGGTGATCGATGAGCGCGGCGGCCTCCGCGTAGAGGCCGAGCGCCTTGAGGCGTGTCGCGACGCTCCGGATCAGCGCGTCGCCCTCCTTTCCCGGCGGCGCGAAGGCGACGTGCTCGAAAAAAATTCGCGCCGCGTCCGCGGGCGAGACAGTTTTATCCTCAAAGAGCGCGGCGAGCAGCTTCCCGCCGTCGGCTTGCGCCGTGAGCGCGGCGTCGCTCTCCGGAAAGCGCGCCGCGATCTCCGCATAGGCGCCGAGGGCGCGCGAAAAATCATGGGCCTTGGCGCCGGCCGCCGCTTTCCGCATCAGGGATTCGCGGTCAAGGGCGTCGCCCTTCCACTCAAGCGACAGGCCGGGCAGCAGTTCCACTTCGTCTGCGAGCGCCAGGCGCGCCCGCATCGACCATTCATCGGGCGCTTCAGCGCCCGCGCGGCGAAATTCCGCACGCGCCTTCGCTTCGTCGCCGTTGAGGCGCAGAAGCGCCGCGCGCAAAAACCTGCGCCGCGACAGATTCATTCCATCGCCGTCGCTCGCCGCTGCGCGCGCCAGAGCATCGGCGGCGGCTTTCGCATCCCCTGCCGCGATCTGCGCTTCAGCGAGCGCGTAATGATAATCCGCCTGAAACCCTTCTGGCGCGCGCGCGATTTGGAACTCCGCCAGCGCTTGCGTGAAAGCGCCCCGGCGCACGAGCGCCATCGCGCGGAAGCCTCGCGCCGCGTCATCGTCGGCCGTCTCGGCGGCGAGCTGGCGATAGCGGCCGAGCGCATAGCGCGCCTCGGCGGCCAGCCTCTCGGCTACGGCGTCCTGCCTCTTTAGCCGCTTCAGCGCGAATAGGGCCTCCGGCCAGAGCTGGTGAGCGGCGTAAAGCTCGGCGAGCGCCATCACCTTCGCCCCGTCTCCATCGGCGCTCGCCGCGAGGCGCAACTCCTCCGCTTTATCAAATCCAAGGCGCAAGGCTTCGGCTTGCATGCCGGCGCGGTCGCCCGCCAGGGCGGCGGAAACGAACGCAATGGCGGCGCAGACTGGGGGAAGTAAGCGTTTCACGGCGTCGCAATGGGCGCCGGGGCCGGTTTTTCACGATTGGCGAGCGCGACCGTCAAATGTTTGGCGCGCTCAGCGCTCATTTCGGCGAGAACGCCGGCGAGCGCTTGCGTACGCATGCCGGCGGCGACAGGCAGCAGGATGTCGTCATCAAGAATTTCAAAGATGCGCGCCGCATCACGCGCCTTCATGCGCTCATAGGCGCTCGACAGCGC
>CAZNXR010000480.1:0-2065 GCA_964576815.1 uncultured Caulobacterales bacterium
GGGAATGTCGCCGTCGCGTTTGCGCTTCTGGCGCCGGCGCTTCTCGCCGTCGCGGGGGGCGCTGTCGATTTTCAGAGCATTCGCACTCAGCGCGAGGACCTTCAACACGCGGCGGACGCGCTCGCGACCCGAGGCGCGCGCGAGTTTCTCCTTGAAAACGCGACGGAGGGTCAGATCGAGGCGCTGGTCGAAGCGACGGCTGAAGCCCAGTATGAGCGGACGCTCGGCGCGTTCTCGCTGGCGGTTGACGCCGTCGCTCGAGACAAGACCGTCACCACGGGCCTTTCGCAGCCGCCGCGAAAGGGGTTCTTCCTGCATCACCTGCCCGCTTACAGCGAACCGGTTTCTGTCGCCGCAACCGCGGTCGCACGCGGGTCTTCGAACGTCTGCGTCATCGCTCTTGAGGAAAAAGGCGAGGCCGCCATCAAGACGGAATCGAGCGCGCGGCTCGACGCTGCGAAGTGCTCCGTCCTTTCAAACTCGACATCCTCGCGCGGCGTCGAAGCCGCCGGGCTTTCAAAAATGAAGGCGGCGCTGATTTGTTCGGCAGGCGGCGCGCGAGGCTCTCCGTTTAACTTCGAGCCGTCGGCGTTGACGGATTGCCCCGTATACGAAGATCCGCTCAAGGAGCGTCTGGAACCCGAGGTCGGCGCGTGCGACCACCATAACCTGGTGCTTGGTGAAGCCGGCCCCTTGAGCGGCCTCGTCGGCCATACGCTGACGACAGCCATTTCGCTGCTGGACGGCTCCGATGAAGACACGCTGATCGGCTACACGCGCTTCGAGCTTCAGCCGGGCGTCTATTGCGGCGGCTTGAGTATTCGCGCCGACGCCGACGTCCACCTTGAGCCCGGCGTTTATGTCTTCAAGGATGGTCCGCTGGAAATCGAACTCGGCGGACGCATTTACGGAAAAGGCGCCGGTCTTTTTTTCACCGGCGACGGCGCGGTCTTCAATTTCAAGCCGCAATCGATCGTGCATCTCACCGCGCCGACGGATGGGATCATGGCGGGGATGCTGGTGATGGAGGACCGCGCGCGCAAGGAAACGGAGACCTATTCGATCCTTTCGGCGAATGCGCGCATGCTGCTCGGCACCATCTACCTTCCGAACGGGCGCCTGCGGGTTGATTCGATCATGCCGATCGCTGACGCTTCGGCCTATACGGCGATCGTCACGCGCTATCTCCGGATGAGCGGCTCGCCCAAACTTGTGCTCAACGCCGATTATTCGACGACGAATGTTCCGGTTCCGGAGGGGATCGGCGCGGCGGGCGGACAGGTTTTCCTGAGGGAATAGGCCGCTTTTGTCGCCGTTCTCCGCAAATTGTTATCGGTTATCAGGGATTTTTTCGCTCTGTCGCTGTTTGAATCGGCCGTGGCAGGGGCTAATCGCGTTTTCATGACGTTCGACCGGAGCAAGACAAGGCTGCTCGGCCTCGCCGGCGCGGCCGCCTTGGCGGCCGGGCTCGCGGCGATCGACCCGCCGCCCTTGGCCCCGGGCGAGAAGCCGTCGCTGTTCGCCGGCCTCCTCTCGATCGGCCGGGAGCGCCTCATCGCGCCGCTGCCGCCGGCGCCGGACAGCCGCCTTCCGGAGAACGCCTGGCTCGCAATCAATGAACGCGGTATCGACGTCATCCGGCGCAGCGAGGGTCTGCGGCTCAGTTCCTATTATCTCGCGGGCCAATGGCTTGTCGGATACGGACATGCCGCCACGGCGCGCAAGGACATGACGATCACTGTCGATCATGCGGATGATCTTCTGATCTCCGACGTGCGCCGCGCCGAAGAGGGCGTTCGCCGCCTGGTCAAGGTTCCGTTGAACGAGAACGAATTTTCGGCGCTTGTCTCGCTCGCCTATAATATGGGCGTCGGCGCCTTCGAGAAGACGGAAGTCCTCAGGCGTCTCAACGCCGGCGACCGGCGAGGCGCCGCGGAGGCCTTCCGCTACCTCATCGCCGCCGACATCAACGGCGAACGCGTCGTGCTCGCCGCCCTGAAGCGGCGCCGCGAGGACGAGCGCACGCTATTCCTCACAAGGCCGCTGCGCGCCTGACGGGGCCGAT
>CAZNXR010000481.1:0-2064 GCA_964576815.1 uncultured Caulobacterales bacterium
AGAAACTCGCCGTATCGCTGATCGCGGGCGTTCCCGCTATTGTCAAACCGGCGACCGCGACCGCCTATCTCGCCGAGGCGGCGTTCCGTGTACTGATCGACACCGGCAAGGTTCCGGACGGGGCCTTGCAGCTCGTCATCGGCTCGACGGGCGATCTTTTCGATCACCTCTCCGGGCAGGATGTCGTCTCCTTCACCGGATCGGCCGCGACGGCGGCGAAGCTGAAAAGCCACCCCGTCATCATTCGCGAAAGCGTGCGCTTCATTTCCGAGCAGGACAGTCTCAACGCCGCGTTGCTCGCGCCGGACGCGACCGCCGAGTCGCCGGAGTTCCAGCTCTTCGTCAAGGAAGTCGTGCGCGAGATGACGGTGAAGGCCGGGCAGAAATGCACCGCCATCCGCCGCGCGCTTGTTCCCGCCGCACTCCTTTCCGCCGCGGAGAAAGCGATCGCCGAGGCGCTCGCCAAGACGACGATCGGCGATCCCGCGCGCGAAGAGGTGCGCATGGGCGCGCTCGTCAGCCTCGGCCAACGCGCCGATGTCGAGGCGCGCGTCGCCGATCTCTCCCGTGAGGCGCGCATTGCCTTCAGCGCCAAGCCCATTCCCGTTGGCGCAGATGAGCGCGGCGCTTTTGTCGCGCCGACCTTGCTCGTCTGCGACGACCCGGCGAAGGCCCGCGCCGTTCATGAGGTCGAAGCCTTCGGACCTGTCGCGACGCTGATGCCCTATTCATCGCTCGGCGACGCGATCGCGCTTCTCAATCGCGGCGGCGGCTCGCTTGTCATGTCGCTCTTCACCCATGACGCGGAAATCGCGCGCGAGGTCATCTTGGGCGCGGCGTCGTTCCACGGCCGCGTCATCGTCATCGACCGCGACTGCGCGAAGGAATCGACGGGACACGGATCGCCCTTGCCCGTTCTCGTGCATGGGGGCCCTGGTCGCGCCGGCGGCGGCGAGGAAATGGGCGGCATGCGCGGCCTCAATCATTACATGCAGCGCACCGCCGTGCAGGGCTCGCCCGCCGTTTTGCGCGCCGTCACAGGACGATGGGTCAAGGGCGCCGGCGTTGAGAAAGACGCGCCGCACCCCTTCCGCCACCGCTTCGGAGATCTTGAGATCGGCAAGACGATCGAAACGGCCGCGCGCACCATCACGCTCGACGACATCGAGCATTTCGCGCATTTCACCGGCGACACTTTTTACGCCCACATGGACGAGGCGGCGGCGAAAGCGAACCCGTTTTTTCCCGGCCGCGTCGCGCATGGCTATCTCATCCTCTCCTTCGCTGCGGGGCTTTTCGTCGATCCGGCGCCCGGCCCCGTGCTCGCCAATTACGGCCTCGACGAGTTGCGGTTCCTGACGCCCGCCTCGCCCGGCGATTCAATCCGTGTACGTCTGACCGCGAAGGCGAAGAAGAAACGCAATGACGAGTACGGCGAGGTGAAATGGGATGTGACGGTCCTGAACCAGAAGGATGAGACTGTCGCGACTTATGAACTGCTGACGATGAATGCGATATGATCGAGGGCGCCAAATCCGTTTTCCGCTCATCCCCGCGAAAGCGGGGATCCATGCCCCCGACTGCCCTGGATCCCCGCTTTCGCGGGGATGCGCGGGGTGGGGGCGGCCTGTGACCAAAGCAGAATACGCCGCCCTTCTCGACGACGGCGAGAAGCTCTCGCGGGCTGAACTTCAGTCCTTGCAGCTTCAGCGCCTGAAATCCTCGCTCTCGCACGCCTACGCAAACTCGTCGCATTACCGGCGCGCGTTCGACAGCGCCGGCGTAAAGCCTGACGATCTCAAATCCCTCGGAGACCTTGCGAAGTTTCCCTTCACCACGAAGGCGGACCTGCGCGATAATTATCCTTTCGGCTTTTTCGCGGTTCCGCAGGCGGAAGTCGTGCGCGTTCACGCCTCTTCCGGCACCACGGGGAAGCCGACCGTCGTCGGCTATTCCAAGCGCGACATCGAGACATGGGCGGGGCTTGTCGCGCGCTCGATTCGCGCCGCGGGCGGGCGGCCGGGCATGAAGGTGCATGTTTCCTACGGGTACGGACTTTTCACC
>CAZNXR010000482.1:0-334 GCA_964576815.1 uncultured Caulobacterales bacterium
TGGTCAAGGCAGCGGGCCGAGGCTCTCCAAAGGGCGTTAACCATAAATGCTTTCCCTAACTATTCGCTTGACTTTTATCTTGTTCGGCGGTATGTTTGAAGAATCGCGCCGGGGAACGCTTCCTCGGCGCGATTTGCGTTTTGCCGCTGAAAAGCGGGGTCTTTGACAAGTCCGGTTTGTCGCGCGGTTCGGTTTGTTGCTGGCCGCACGATGCGAAGGAAACACCCGCCGATCGCAGGATCGGGCGGGCGCGAATATTCGCGCCCCCGCTCATTCCCGCGCAAGCGGGAATCCACGGCCCCAGGGACTGCACTCCGTAATGCTGGATTCCCGC
>CAZNXR010000482.1:344-2062 GCA_964576815.1 uncultured Caulobacterales bacterium
AATCCAGAGTCACAGGGTGCAGCCCTTTGGGATCGTGGATTCCCGCTTGCGCGGGAATGAGCGGTCAGAGGGACGGCGCGATCCCGCAAAACTACGTATTTTCGCCATCCGAAAATACGTAGTTTCGGGCTGGACCTCGCGGAAAGGCTGAAGCGTACAGCGAAGAGACGAACTCAAAAGGCGCCTTTTTGCAGCGACCGCGCCGGTCTCAGACGCCCTGGCCCATCAGCCTTTTGCAGACGTCGTCGAGCTGATCGAGGCTGCGATAGGCGATGGTGATCTCTCCCGAGCCCTTCGGCTTGTGGTCGATCGCGACGGCAAGGCCGAGAGCGCTCGCAAGGTCGGCCTCAAGCGCGCGGGTGTCGGCGTCCTTTCTTCCGGGGACGGAGGGCTTTGCCGGCCCCGCCGCTGTCGCCGGCGCCGGAGCGGCCGTATCCTCTTTGACGAGGCGTTCGGTGTCGCGGACGTTGAGGCCGCGCCTCAGGACGATGTCGAGCGCGGCGAGCGGGTCCTTCGCCGCCAGCAGCGCGCGGGCGTGGCCGGCGGTGATCTTCCCCTCTTCCAGCGCCGTGCGCGCCTTTTCAGGAAGGCCCATCAGCCGGATGAGGTTGGCGACATGGCTGCGCGATTTGCCGACCGCGCCGGAGATTTCCTCCTGCGTGCGGCCATGGACCTCAATGAGGCGCTGGTAGGCGGCGGCCTCCTCAATTGGGTTGAGATCGACGCGCTGGACGTTTTCGATCAGCGCGATTTCGGCGGCGGCCTCGTCCGACAGCTGGCGGATGATCACCGGCACGTCGGGAACCATCGCAAGCTGCGAGGCGCGCCAGCGCCGCTCGCCCGCGACGATCTCATAAAGGTCCGGGCCGAGCGGGCGGACGAGAATGGGCTGGAGAAGTCCGCGCGCCTTGATCGACTCGGCGAGGTCTTCAAGGTCGGCCTTGTTGAAATGCCGGCGCGGCTGGTTGGGATTGGCCTTCAGGAACTCGATCGGCAGCGTCTGCAGACGCCGGCTCTGCGCGACCCCAAGCGGGCTGTCGGCCTGGCCCTCATAGGGCGCCTTGTGCGGGCTCGCCCCCGACTGGAGGCCGATATCGCCGAGGAGCGCGTCGAGGCCGCGGCCGAGGCCGCGCGGGGGTTTTGCGGGGGTCATGGGGCTGATCTCGAACGCCGCATCCTACGCCGCCTTTCGCGCGTCGCGTTCGCGCTGAATGACTTCGCTCGCGAGCCGGATATAGGCCTGGCTGCCGGCGCATTTGAGGTCGTAGAGCAAAGCGGGCTTGCCGTGGCTCGGCGCTTCGGAAATGCGGACATTGCGGGGAATGACGGTCTGATAGACCTTGTCGCCGAGATGGGCGCGCACGTCCGCTTCGACCGCCGTCGCAAGGTTGTTGCGCCCGTCGACCATGGTGAGGACGACGCCCTGCAGCGCTAGGCGCGGATTGATCCGTAGGCGGACGGTCTCGATCGTCTTGAGGATCTGGCTGAGCCCTTCGAGCGCGAAAAACTCCGCCTGCAGAGGAATGATGACGGCGTCGGCCGCGGCGAGCGCGTTGAGCGTCAGAAGCGACAAGGAGGGCGGGCAGTCGATAAGGACGTAGGTCGTCTCAGGGTGCGTATCGAGATAGTCGCCGAGCGTGTCGGCGAGGCGGAAATGTCGGCGCGCGGCCTCGATGAGTTCGACCTCCGCGCCGGCGAGGTCGATGCCGGCGGGGGCG
>CAZNXR010000483.1:0-2050 GCA_964576815.1 uncultured Caulobacterales bacterium
AATGTCGGCGGCGCGGCGCGATCTTCCAGAACAGCCGCCAGTCCCTCCTTCGCAGCATACTCTGTGAAAGCGGCGGCGCCCAGTTCGCTGAAGGAGGGGCTGCTCTCGAAGGCGACGACGTGCGTCCCGACAGCATTGAAAGCGATGCGCGCGCGCCCTCTGGCGCCTGGCGCGTCGGCGACGATGTCCGCTTCGTCCTCGCATCGGCCGGCCTGACAGCGCTGAAGCGCGACTACCTTATCAAGACGCAGATTCCACGGCTCATGGGCGCCGGCATGGCCGATGGTGAATCGGACGGCGACAGACCCGTTGCGTTCAACCGCGTAATTCTCCGGCTCAAGCCAGAAATCATGCGCAGCCGCCGCGGGCGCCGAAAACGTCGCCGCAGCGGCGATTATCATTCGTATACGTCTCATATCATCCGCCATGCGTTGCGCCCGTCAAAATTTCTTCAAGGGGCCGAGCGCGACAACCGGCCCGGTCGGAGCCCCGGTCGGAGACCCGCCCTTCGGTTCAAGGCTGATCGCAAGCGCCGCACCCTCGCCCAGGAGCGCCATCAGGTCGGCGGCGATCGATTTCGTGGTCGCAGCGCCGCGGTTCAAGAGCCCGAGCGACCGCGGCGCCGCGCCCGGTGGAATGAGCCAGAGTTCCGCGTCGCCGGCGCCCGGATCGACGATGAGCCCCGTGACGTCGAGGCGGCGCGCCGCGACATCGATGCTGACGAAGGCGAGCGTCGCCGCATCGGCGGGGCCAAGGGCCGCAATGAGGCGTTGCGGCGCAGCAGGAGACGGCGACAGAAGCGGGCGCGCAAGAAACGCGAGACACAGGACCGATAGGGCGGCGAAGGCAAGCGCCATGGCGCGCCAGAACGTGAGCGCGCCAGCGAGCGATTTGCGCGCCGTCGACGACGGCGCCCGCGCCGCGGCGCCAAACAACTCCTCGTCGAGGCGCGCTTTCAGCGCCGCTGGCGGTATGATTTCATCGGCGTCATCGTGCAGCGCGGCGAGCCGCATCTCCCACGCTGCGACCAGCAACGCGAAAGCGCGGTCGCGGCGCACGCGGCGATCGAGCTGAAGCCGGTCGGCGCCGTCAGGCAGTCCGAGCGCATATTCGGCCGCCAGCAGCCAGTCGTCGGGCGGCGCTTCGTCAAGGCGATGGTCGCTCATCGCCCATCTCCCGACTGCTTGCGATGCGGAGCCGCTTCGATGCAGTCGCGCAGCCGCGCGAGCGTCCGCCGCATCCAGCTCTTCATCGTGCCGAGCGGGGTTCCTTCCGCCGCGCTCAACTCGGCGTAGCTCATGCCCGAAAAATAGGCGGTGCGAACAAGCCGCGCCTTGTCCGCGTCCAGCGTTTCAAGGCACTCCATCAACAGGCGCGCCTCGCCGCGCGTCGCGGCGGCGGTTTCCGGCGTCGGCGCATCGTCGGCGACCTCAATCGCGGGATCGGCGTTGATGAACCGTCGCCGTCGGCGCCAGTCGATCGCCGTATTGCGGACGACGCTGGTCATCCACTGCACCGGCGCGCCGTCTTCGGTGGAGATGTATAGCGCCCCCCGCCGCCAGATCTTGACGAACGCTTCCTGCACGACGTCTTCGGCGTCATTGCGATCATGGAGAATGCGCACCGCGACCCCGAAGAGGCGCGGCGCGGTACGCTGATAAAGCGCGTCAAAGGCCGCGCGGTCCGCAAGCGCGACCCGCGCCAGCAGCTGATCGATCTCGCGCGCGTCCATTCTCGCCTGAGGCATGCCGAAAAGAACTCTCAGAGATTCCTTATCTAAGACCGCATCGGCCGCGGCGACGCAACAGGAATATTTTCGCCTGACATGCGCATCCGGGGGCTCCGGCCGTGCGTTGTCTTCTCGATGCTTGGCCTCAGACATCTGCCGCCTCCCCGGCCAGCGAGCTCATCATGACATGGAAGAGGTGATTATGAATTCCTTGCTTCGCGCGGCGATCGCATGCGGCGCTGCAATCTTTTCCGCAACGGCGCTCGCCGCGGCGTCAAGCCATATGGACGCGCCGGCGATCACGCTCGACGACGCGGCGAA
>CAZNXR010000484.1:0-2044 GCA_964576815.1 uncultured Caulobacterales bacterium
ACGGCGACCCCTACCCTGCAAGCGCAGGTCATGATGTCGGAAGCGAGCGGCGACACGTTCAGCGCGGACCCGCGTCAGGCGCTCATCAATGCGCGCGATCGCGCTCGTGCGCTCGGATTTACGCCGGTCGCGGCGGTCGAACTGGAATTCTACCTTCTGGCGCGCGAATTCGACGAGATGGGCCGCCCGCTACCGCCGAAAAATGCGCTCAACGGCAAGAGAGTGCGCGAAGGGCGCGTCTATGCGATGGCGGAACTTGACGCCTACGCTGCGTTCCTCGGCGATCTTTATTCCGCCTGTGACGAACAGGGGCTTCCGCTCGACGCCGCCGTCATTGAAGCAGGGCCGAGCCAGTTTGAGGTGAACCTCAAGCATCAGCCTGATATCGTCGCCGCCGCGGATCAGGCGATCTGGCTGAAGCGCGCCATTCGCGGAACCGCATCGAGGCACGGCCTCGTCGCATCCTTTATGGCGAAGCCCTTCGGCGACCTTCCGGGAAACGGCATGCATGCGCATGTAAGTTTCCTCGACTCCAAAGGGGCCAACGCATTCGAGCATACCGCGACGCTGGAGCGGGCGATTGCGGGACTCATCGCTACGATGCAAGAGGGGATGATATTCTTTGCGCCGCATCTCAATTCATGGCGGCGCTTTCAGGAATCGTCGCATGCGCCTACGCGGGCGACCTGGGGCCGGGAAAACCGGACGGCCTCCTTGCGTATTCCAGCCGACGGCGGCGCCAGTACGCGGTTTGAGCATCGCGTTGCGGGCGCTGACGCCAATCCCTACCTCGTCCTCGCGACGATTTTGTCCGGTGCGCTTCACGGCATTGAAAAGAAACTGGCGCCGCCCGCGCCGTTGAGCGGGAACGCCTATCAGTCGGAAGCGCCCCGCCTTGATATCGGATGGCGTGCGGCGCTTGACGCCTTCACCGAAGGCGCAGCGCTCGCCGGCGCTTTCGGCCCGCTGTTTGTACAGGTCTATGGCGCGCTGAAGCGGCAGGAAATGCGCGTCGCCGACCGGCGCGTCACTGACTTTGAGTACGACAGCTACCTGACCGCGTTCTGATCATGACGGCCGCCCACGCACCTTCATGGTACGCGGCGACTGCGCACGCGTCTCCTGCGCGTCCGGTCTTTGAGGGCGCCGCGGAGACCGAGATTTGCGTCATCGGGGGCGGCTTCACCGGTGTGGCCGCTGCATTGACGCTCGCCGAACGGGGACGGTCCGTCATACTTTTAGAGGCGCAGCGCATCGGTTGGGGAGCGTCGGGCCGTAACGGCGGACAAGTGCTCCCGGGCTGGTCCGGCGAGGGGGAGTTCGCCAAGCAGCTTGGCGAGCGCGGCGCCGAATTCCTTGACCGCACCCGTTACGCCGGCAACGAAATCATTGAACGAAACATCCAGCGATACGCCATAGACTGCGACTATGTGCGCGGTGCGATGACGGTGGCGAACAATCAACGTCAGCACGACGCCCTGAGGCGAGAGCATGACGACGCCGAAGCGCGCCGCCAAAGCGATCACTTGACGCTTGTCGATCGCGATACATTGAGGCGGCGCGTCGATACCGGTTGTTATGTCGGCGGATTGATTGACGCGCGCGCGGGTCATTGCCACCCACTGAACCTGGTGCTGGGCGAGGCGAAGGCCGCCGAAGGTCTGGGCGTTCGGATATTCGAATCGTCGCCGGTGACAGATATCATCGAGGGCGAACCGCACATCATCCGTTTGACCTCCGGCGAAGTCCGCGCAAAAGCGCTGATCCTCGCCGGCAACGCTTATCATCGCCTTGCGCGGGAACGGCTCGCCGGAAACATGCTGCCGGCGCAGACCTTCATGATGGCGACAGCGCCGCTCGGCGAGGACCGTGCGCGCGCGCTCATACCGGATAACCTCGCGGTCGCGGACGCCAATTGGGTTCTCGACTATTTTCGGCGCACCAGCGACCATCGGCTGCTGTTTGGAGGCCGATGCACCTATTCCAACCGCGTCGCCGGCGACATTGCAGCCGAACTCCAGCCCCGGATGCTTCGGGTGTTCCC
>CAZNXR010000485.1:0-2039 GCA_964576815.1 uncultured Caulobacterales bacterium
GGCCCAGCCGGGACGCCGTCCAGCAGGGTCAAGGCGCGGGGGATAGGGGAAGGGCGGGGGAAAGGCAACTCTGAAGATACCAATTTGTTGGGGGCAAACCTCGATATATGACGACCAAATTGACTTGCTCGGCAAAGCCCACCATCAATTCACTTTGATAGCCAAAAAACAATCAATCTGACGATCAAAATGGCCCTTGCTCCACCCGCGCTAAATCTCTCCTCTTCGGTCCTGTACCACTATGGGAAATTTCCTCCCTCAAATCTGGACTATTCGCGGCTGATCGGACCGTCGAACGCCGCAGCCGCGGCTCTCGGCCGCTACGATCAAATGCTCGAAAACCTTCGCAACAGCTCCCTCCTTCTCGCACCCTTGCGCCGCCGGGAAGCAATCATCTCATCTCGGATGGAAGGAACGGTATCAACGCTGGACGAGCTTTTGAAGTTCGAAGCTGCGCAGGAAGACGAGGGCGACGCCGCGGCGAGCAAACACCGCTCAGAGGCATTTGAGGTATTCCTATACGAACGCGCATTGAAACGAGCTCAAAAGGCGATTGAAGAAGGCCGCTTGATCTCAGAAAATCTAATTTGCTCAGTTCACGAACTTCTTCTGGCGCATGGGCGCGGCGCCAGTAAGGCGCCAGGGCGATACAAAGATGACCAAAATTACATCGTCGGCGCCGACAAAACGAAGGTCTTATTCACGCCGATTGACGCGCTTCAGCTTAAACCGTCCATGGAGCGACTTCTCGATTATATTAACAGCGCGGACGGCGACATCCTAATCAGGGCGGCAGTCGCGCACGTAGAGTTCGAAGCCTTGCATCCATTCCGAGATGGAAATGGTCGAATTGGGCGAATGCTAATCACGCTCATGCTGTGGCGCGAAAGATTAATCTCGGCCCCTCACTTCTACGTCAGCGCATTTTTCGAGGACCATAAAGACGAATATATTGACGCGATGCGAAAGGTGTCTGCGAATGACGCTTGGACGGAGTGGTGCATTTTTTTTCTGACAGGATTGCGAGTTCAAGCTGAAAATAATCTGGCGATCGCATTGGAAATCATGAGACTCTACGATGAGATGAAAGTGACATTTCAAGAAGCGCTTTCCTCGCAATGGCATATAAAAGCGCTTGATTTCGTCTTCGAAAGACCAATTTTCCGAAACAATACCTTTCGTCAGAAAAGCGGAATCCCGTCCGACACAGCCGGCCGAATATCAAGGCTGCTTGCGGAAAAAGGCCTGCTCGCCACCTTGTCGCCTGCTTCCGGCAGGCGACCTGCGACCTATGCGTTTGAACCACTCTTGAAGCTCCTGCGGGTTTAGTGCGGACGGAAACTCAACTCAGCCCAGATTAAACACCCGCAAGGGCTTCAGTTTCAGGCCGTCAAGTTCGCATAGCGCCACCGCCTCGCCGTGCATGGAGGCGAGGACCGCCGGGATGACGCCGCTTTCGGTCCCCCGCACGCCCTTCGCGGTCGCCGCCGAGATGACGGCCGGCTGGCCGCGGCGGAGTTTTTCCGCCTCGGGGCCGCCGACCGCAGCTTGCGGCAGGCCGGCCAGCGCAGCGTCGATGGGGAGGAGGGCGGCGTCGCGCGCCTCCGGCGTTTCGAGCTTTTCAAGGTTGGCGATCGTCACCCCGTCCTCGGCGCGGAAGGGACCGACGGCGGTGCGGCGAAGCGCGCAGACGTGTCCTTCCGTGCCGAGCGCGCGCGCCATGTCGCGCACGAGCGCCCTCACATAGGCGCCCTTGCCGGTGACCGCCTCGAACACGGCATGATCCGCATCCGGACTATCGACGAGCGTCAGTTCGTGGATGTCGATCTCGCGAGGGCTCATGGCGACCGTCTCGCCTTCGCGCGCGAGGTCGTAAGCGCGTTCGCCGCTGATCTTCACCGCGGAGAACTGCGGCGGCGTCTGCAAAATGGTTCCCGTAAAACGCGGCAGCACGGCTTCGATCTCCGCGCGCGAAGGGCGCTTGTCGGCGCGCGCGACGACGGCGCCTTCGCGGTCGTCGGTCGCGGTCGCCTCGCCCC
>CAZNXR010000486.1:0-2038 GCA_964576815.1 uncultured Caulobacterales bacterium
GGCGCATTCCGCCGCAAGCGAATCCATTTCTTCGCCGAAGCTTTTGACTTTGGCTTGTAGATTGCGTTGGCGGGGAGCCTCGATGGACTTTGGACGCTGGTTTTCAAACAGGCCGCCCAGACCGACCGCGAAGCCGGCCTTTTCGCCCGCGCAGAGCCTGTTTCTGCCCGACGAGGAAGCGATTCCGTTTCGTCCGACTGCGGACTTTCCTTCAACGAAACTCGGCCGCCACGCCGCGCTCCTCCCGCGACCGACTCTCTCCGTGGTGATCGGCTCTTTTAACCGGCGCGCTTTGCTCGAAGTGGCGATCGCCGGCGTTCGCCGTCAGATTGCGTCGCAGGATGCTGAAATCATCGTCGTTGACGGCGGATCGACCGACGGGACGGTCGAATGGCTGACGATGCAAAGCGACATCATCGCTATCGTTCAGCACAACCGCGTCGGCGGGAGCGGCGTCTCGCGGCGCCGCAAGTCTTGGGGTGAGTTCATGAATCTCGGCTTTCGCGGGGCCGAGGGCGATCTGATCCTCATGATCTCGGACGATTGCCTGCTTCTCGACGGGGCCGTCGCCGAAAGCGTCAAACGCTGGCGCGAAGCGGAGGCCGCAGGCATCAGGGTCGGCGCTTGCGCCTATTATTTCCGCGATTGGCCGGCCGACGAGCGGTACTATGTTCAGCGTACGCTCGGGGGCAATCTCATGGTCAATCACGGGCTCTATAGCCGGCGAGCGCTGGAACAGGTCGGCTGGGCTGACGGACAGAACTACGTCTTTTACAAAGCGGACACCGATCTGTCGTTGAAGCTGTGGGCGGCCGGTTACGCCGTCATCGATTCCCCGGGTTCGATATGTGAGCACTATGTCGGTCTTGGCGACGCTCTGCGCGCGTCCAATACCGCGCTGATGGAAGATGATCGGGCGGCGCTTCGGGCGCGCTGGCCGGCGTTGGTGACGCGAGAAGCGGTCAGCAAGATGGGTAAGGTCTATCTCGCTGATTTACCTTCACAATTAAGCGACCCGGTGTGGCTCTCAAGGCTTGACGCGGAACGCAGCCGCGTCGAATAGGATCAGGTAAAGGCGCCGCGGAGCGACGCCGGCGTTTAAGGCGCTCTGACCCGTGCACCTGCCAGCAGCCGCCGAGCGAGCGAAAGCGCGTTTCGGCAGAAAAACTCCCTTTGACGACCCGGAACTTATCGGTTTGTTCCGGTTGATCGACGCCGTGCAGGAGCCGGCGGCGAGGGGCGCTCTTGCGCAACTCGCGCGTGAACGTCTGCGCGCGCGTTTTCCGCAAGGCGCGTCGAGCGCCGGCGTCGTCGAACTCGAGAATGGTCTCGCCGTCGAAGTCGATCTCAACGATGTGTTCGGCGCCGAGTTCTTCGTCGGCCACTGCAATGAGTCCGACCTGCTTGACGCGGTCGCAGGCGGCCTGCCGGAGGAGGCCGTCGTCGTTGACATCGGCGCGAATTTCGGCCTCTACGCCCTGCTCGCTGCGCGGCTTGGCGCGCGGGTTTATGCGTTCGAGCCAGCTCCGCCCGCCGCCGCGTTTCTTGCGCGAAACGTGACGCGAAATAGGTTCGAGCGGCAGATCACGATTGATCACCGCGCTGCTTCTGATCAAGCCGGGACAGCCTCGTTCAACGTCGCCGCCGATGGGTCCTTCAGCGGCTTCACGGCGACCGGGCGATCGCCAAGCGCCGCGACAATTGACGTGGAGACGGTCGCTCTCGATACGGCGCTAGCCGACCTTGAGAGGATCGATTTCCTCAAAATCGATGTAGAGGGCGCTGAGGGCCCCGTGCTCGCCGGCGCGCGCGGCCTGATCGCCCGCAGTCCGAACATTCTCATCCTGCTCGAATACAGCTGGAAGAATCTGAACCCTGCCGGAGATGCGGCCGTCCGCCGTGAACTTGGCTTCCTGCTTGGCGACGGCTTTCATCTCAACGCGTTGAGCGCTGGCGGAGCGCTTGCGCCGATCGACGCCGTTCATGCGCTTGACGGAAGGTTCAACGGCTCGATTCTCGTTCATCGCTCAGCGTCCTC
>CAZNXR010000487.1:0-2021 GCA_964576815.1 uncultured Caulobacterales bacterium
CCATCGCCGTCGTGAACCCGACCTCGAACACGCCGGCGAGAAGGAGCGCGGCCCAAGCTAGATTGGTCTGGCTCATGAACACTCTCCTCTTTTCGAGCGGCTCCGCGGGGCGGAAAGGCGTCAGAGTCCGAACGCCCTTCTCGCATTACCGCCAAGGAACGCCGCCGTTCGCGCCTCGTCAAGGCCGAGCGCTTCCAGTTTTTCAAGACAGCGCTTCGCCGTCAGCATCGGGAAATTCGAGCCGAACAGGATGCGATCCCTCCCCTCGCCTTTCATCAGCGTGACGAAATCCGCCGGCAGGCGGTGAAGCGCATAGGCGCTGGTGTCGACATGGAAGTTGCGGAACTTCCGGATCATCGTCGCGACTTCATCGATCCACGGGAAACCGACATGCCCGCCGACGACGACAAGCTCGGGAAAGTCGAGCATCACGTCTTCGAGGTAAGGAATGAGACGCCCGGTCTCGGAGCTCTTGAGCGGCCCGGTGTGGCCGATCTGCGTGCAAAAGGGCAGGCCCTCGTCGATGCACGCCGTATAGATCGGGTAATAACGCCGGTCGTTCGGGGCGAGGCCCCACAGCCACGGGACGATCCGCACACCAACGAACTTGCCTGTCTTTGCGCGCCGTCGGATGTCGCGCACGGCCGCCATCGGGTCATTTAGGTCTGCGGCGATGAATCCCTTGAGCCGCGAGGGGAAGGCGTCGATCGCCGTCTCGACCTCGTCATTCGAAATGAGATCGCCCTTCGGCGAGGACCAGCCTGAAATCAGCGAGACCGAAACGCCCGCCGCGTCCATCGCGGCGATCAGCGCTTCGGCGGGCACGGCCGGCGGCGTTCCTTCCTGCCCCGTCCACCGGCGCAGCGAGGCGAGCCAGGGCTCAGCCTGAAACCGCTCGGTCGGCAATTGCGTCCATGCGTCGATGATATCCATGCCGGGTCTCCTTGCCGTCGATAGCAAATCCGGCGGACCTTCGGTCTCTCGCAGCTGCGGCGCAACGGCGCCGCGCAGCCCCGCCGGTTTTGACGCCGACCGAACCATGCTAGATTCGAGGTCTTGCGGTTGAGAGGAAAATGAACCGTTTCAATGAGCTGAAGCGCCGGAACGTCTTCCGGGCGGCGGGGCTTTACATCGTCGTCGGCTGGGCGTTGGCGCAGGCGGCCGCGCTGCTTAAAGGCGACGTCGAAGCAGCGAGCGCCCATTTCACCAACGCGATGGATTACGGCGCGCGCTACGGATTCGTCGAGAAACGCCTCTTTAGTTCCATCCTGCCCGACGACCCGCGGATCGATGCGCTCCCGAATCGCGTGCGACGTCTCATCGACGCGGAGCGCGAAAGCCTCGGCCTCGCCCCGCTCGCGCTCCCCAAAGGCTGATCGCCGCGCCATGGTCCTCCGCCGCGTCATTGCGCTTTTCCGAATGCAGAATTGGAACGGGGTCGCCATCGTCTTCATCGCAGCGCTGGCGTCCATCACGCCGCGCGCCGCCGCCGATCCTCTGACCGCCGACCACTTGCCGCCGCAGCTCCTTGCCGAATGCGACGCGCGCGCAACCTCGCTTCGCGCGGCGCAAGAACAGATCGCGTCGGCGGCTCGCGCGCTTATTGGCATCGGCGCGCTCAAGGAGTCGGATTTCGAGGGCGCGCGGCTCGGCTTTTGCGGCTTGCGCGCCGCCGGCGGGCCCGTCGCCGCAGCCTCATGCGACAGCGGCGTCATCCTGCTCGACGAGAAATACGCGGCCGAGGACGTGCGGCTCGTCCTCCTCGCGACGCTCGCGCATGAAATGAAGCATCATCTCCAGCATCGCGAGCGCAAGGCCCGCTTCGGCGCCGGCTACTGCGACAGCGAGCGCTACGCCGCCGACAAGCCGGCGTTCGAGACAGAGGCGGACGCTTTCGGCGATCGTGTCGCTGAGCTTTTCGTGCGCGGGCGCGCGGTTGAAATCGTCAATTCCTGCGACGCGCCGGTCTCGATCTATCTGGAGGCGGACGATCCCGTCGCGGTGCGCGGGGCGGCGCCGGC
>CAZNXR010000488.1:0-2016 GCA_964576815.1 uncultured Caulobacterales bacterium
GCTGCTCGACGACGCCGTCGTCGACGTCGAACAATGGCTCGCCGACGAAGTGCAGGGCGAATTCGCCGCGCAGGAAACCGACGCCTTCGTCAACGGCGACGGCGTCAATAAGCCGAGAGGCTTCCTTTCCTACACGAAGACGCCGGAAACGACGCGGGGGCCGAGCGAGATCGGCTATATCGCGACGGGCGCCGCCGGCGCTTTCGCCGCTGCGAACCCCGCCGACACGATCCTCGACCTCATCTACGCGCCGAAACAGGCGTTCCGGGCGAATGCGCGCTTCGTCATGAACCGCAGGACGCTCAGCCTCGTCCGCAAGTTCAAGGACGCCGACGGCAATTACCTCTGGCAGCCGTCGGTCGCGGCCGGCGCGCCCTCGACGCTCTTCGGCTATCCGGTGTCGGAGGCCGAAGACATGCCGGACATCGGCGCGAACGCCTATCCCGTCGCGTTCGGCGATTTCGCGCGCGGCTATCTGATCGTCGATCGCCAGGGCGTCCGGATCCTCCGCGATCCTTATTCGGCCAAGCCCTACGTCCTCTTCTACACGACGAAGCGGGTCGGCGGCGGCGTGCAGAATTTCGACGCGATCAAGCTGCTGAAATTCGCCGCGAGCTAAGCCTTCTCCCCTCTCCCGCTTGCGGGAGAGGGGACGCCTGAACCTAGTTTGTCGCGTAACCAAGGACCTGTTGCGTAATGTCCCTCACGCTTATCACTCCGCCTACGGAAGAACCCGTCACGCTCGCCGCTTTCAAGGCGCATGCGAAGATCGACGGCGCGGATGAAGACGCTGCGCTTGAAGGTTTTCTCCTCGCCGCGCGCCGCACGATCGAGGCGCGCTACGCCGTCGCGATGATCGCGCAGGGCTGGCGCCTTCGGCTCGACGCGGCCGCGGGCGAAACGGTCTTGCCGCTGTCGCCGATCCTGTCGGTCGATTCCGTCGGCTTGGTGCGCGGCGGCGTCATCGAAAGCCTGCCGCTTTCGGCCTTCGAGGCGGAGACGGGCGCGGTCGGGCGCGTGCGCCTGAACGCCTCTTATCCCGGCGCCGGCCTCGTCATCGCCTTCACGGCGGGCTGGGCGAATGCGAGCGTGCTGCCCGAAGAAATGAAGCTCGCGGTCAAGACGCTCGCCGCGCATTTCCACGAACGCCGCGAAGGCGAAGAGGAAGGCCGGCCTTCCGGCGTCGTGCGGCTATTGTCCGCCTACAGACAGGTGCGGCTGTGATCGGCGGATTGAAGCACCAGATCGACCTTCTGACGGCGACGAGGCTCGCTGACGCCGCCGGCGGCTTCGCCGTCACATATTCGACGGCGGCGCGCATCTGGGCGGCGGTGACGCAGCTGCCCGCGATCGTCGCGCAAGCCGGCGGGCGCCAGACGCGCCTTGAACGGATCGAGGCGCGCATCCGGCGCCGTCACGCCGTCAGCCTCGGCCAGCGGCTCGAATGGCGCGGCAAGCTCTACGAGATCGTGTCGATCGAGGATGAGGGCGCGGGCGAACGCTATGTCACGCTGATCGCGGAGGAGACGCGATGAGCGACCTTGACGCCGAGTTCGATGACGGCGCGGCCTTCGCGCTGCAAGCCGCGATGCTGGCCGCGCTCGCCGCCGACGCCGGGGTGAAGGCCCTGATCGGCGACCCCCCGCGCGTTCACGACGGGCCGTCAAAGGAAAAGGTCTTTCCCTTCGTGTCCTTCGACGAGGCGCGCGCAAGCCCGTTTTCCGCCGCGCCCGGCCATGTCGAGCACGACATCCGCCTCTCCGCGCACTCCCGCTATGAAGGCCGGCGCGAGGCGAAGGAGATCGCGGCGGCGGTCGTCGGCGTCCTCCATCATGGAGAGCTCGCCGTCAGCGGCCGGCGCCTCGTCAGCTTGCGCGCCGTCTATTCCGACATCTTCCACCGACCCGACTCCGACGCCCACCAGGCGATCCTGCGGTTTCGCGCCGTGACGGAGAAGGTATGAGCGTTGTTCGTCACGCGGCGCCCCTTCACCTCCCCCTCGCGGGGAGGTCGAAA
>CAZNXR010000489.1:0-2009 GCA_964576815.1 uncultured Caulobacterales bacterium
CGAGGCGGAGCTTCCCTACGCGACGGTTGCGATGGTGACGGACTACGATTGCTGGCGCGCGGAGACAGCCCATGTGGAGGTCGCGGGCATTCTCGCGATCATGAAGCAGAACACGGACGCCGCGCGCCGCCTCGTCGCCGATGTCGTCGGCCGGTTAGGGCCCACCCGCGCCCGCTCGCCGCTCGGCATCGAGACGACGCTAGACTTCGCGATCATCACGCCGCCCGAAGCACGCGATCCGGCGCTCGTCGCCAAGCTCGATGCGGTGGCGGGCAGGGCGCTGCGCCGTTAGGAAGTAGTTCACCTTTCGGGAAGGCGGCTTTAATCGGGCGGCTCTAAAAGACAGCGCATGACGCTCGCCGCCGCGCTTTTTCTTATCGCCGCCTCCTATCCGCCGCCGCAGGAAGACGCCGCGCGCGCGGTCGCGGCCGAAATGCCGGGCGGCGGGGCGCTCCGTAACGATGTCGTCGTCCAGCTTGAACGATGCGTCCGTCAGGAATCCTACGAAGTGTCAGGTCCCTTCGGAACGATCGTTCTCGACGCCGGGCATGAATGCGTCCTTTCGATCGCACGTCGCGACCGGCCCGCCTACGCCGTGCGCGGGTTCTTTCACCATGACGGTCTCGGCTGGCGCTATTACGGGCCCACGGGCGAAGCGCTGGTCGCCGAAACGCAGACCTATGGGATCAACGGCGCCTTTTCGACCGCCTCGCCCAAGCCGGGGTCGATCCTTTATCGCGGCGGATCGGCGTCAGCTATTGCGGACCCTTACCGCCGGATTTTCTCCGGCTATGACTGGTTCTACGAGCCGGCGGACCAGCCCCCGCACGATGATATTTATACGGATAAATAAGCGAACGCGCGCCGCCGCTTGATGCGGCGCCGGCCCCCCGCTATCCATGCGCCCAGCAGGCGAAGCGGTGCGGGCGGCCATGAAAGCAACGGAAAATCCGGCGGCCAGCGACGGCGATCTGCGCCTCACCCATCGCCTTGCGACGCGTTCCGATCTCCCCGCGATCATGGCGCTGATCGAGGCGGCGATCGCCGGCAACATGCCGGCCTTCCTGTCGCCGCGCGAAGTCGAAGCGGCGCGCGCGACGATGGGGGTCGATACGCGCCTGATCGACGACGGCTGCTATTTCATCATTGAAGCTGCGACGGCGGAGGGGCCTGTCGCCGTCGGCTGCGGCGGCTGGAGCCGGCGGCGCACGCTCTATGGCGGGGACCACAGCGCCGGCCGCGACGACAGTCTTTCCGATCCCGCGACGGAAGCGGCGCGCATCCGCGCAATGTATACCCATCCCGCTTGGACGCGGCGCCGCGTCGGCTCGCTGCTGCTGTCGCTCGGCGAAGCGGCGGCGCGCGCCGAAGGCTTCACCTCGATCGAACTCGGCGCCACCATTCCGGGCGAACCGCTTTACAAGGCGCGAGGCTATGTCGAATACGGACGCGATGAATCGCAAGAGCCGGACGGCGTGAAGAAGAAAGTCATCAGGATGCGGAAGACCCTTTGACGTCCCGGCTGAAACCTGTCGCCGACTTGTCGGCGGACGAAGCGGCCGCCGAGCTTGAACGCCTCGCGCATCTGATCGCTAAGGCGGACAAAGCCTATTACGCCGAAGACCGGCCGAAACTGACCGACGCCGAATATGACGCGCTCCGCCGGCGCAACGCGCTCATCGAGCGACAGTTCCCGAAACTGAAACGCGCCGATTCCCCGTCGGCGCGCGTCGGCGCGGCGCCGTCGACGAAGTTTGAAAAAGCGGCGCACGCCCGGCCGATGCTGTCGCTCGACAACGCCTTCGACGAAACCGACGTCCGCGATTTTGAGGGTCGCGTGCGCCGCTTCCTGATGCTCGCGCTTGAGGCGCCGCTCGCCTTCACGGCGGAACCGAAGATCGACGGCCTGTCGCTCAATCTCCGCTATGAGGCGGGCGCCCTCAAACTTGCGGCGACGCGCGGCGACGGCGCGGTCGGCGAAAACGTCACCGCGAATGCGCTCACCGTCG
>CAZNXR010000490.1:0-2008 GCA_964576815.1 uncultured Caulobacterales bacterium
GAGATGCTCCGCCTCCGGATGACTGCGCGTCGGGAAGACCGGCGACAGGAGCGCGACATCCGCGCCAATCCCCGCCGCGCGGTCGAGGTCGGCCGCGCTGTGACAGGCGGCGCTGACGATGAAGCGGGACGCGCGCGGCTCAATCCGCCAGGGCGCGAAGGACGGCAGGTGAACGCCGTCCGCGCCGATTTCAGCGGCGAACGGCGCGTCGCCGGCGACCAGAAAGACAACGCCGCGCATGCGCGCAATCGCGAGAAGGCGGCGCGCGATCGCCGTGCGGCGCGGATCGTCATAATCGCGATAAATGACCGCGCTTCCCGCCGGCAATGCGCCGATGACGGGCTCCGGATTGGATATCCGCCGGCGGTCGGTCATCAAGGCGAGCGAAAACGGCGCGCGGACGCCCGCGGCCTCTTCCAGCGCGCGCGCTGCGGCTGCTAGCTTCGCCGCCCGCATGCGCAATCCCTCATGACCGACATCAACCATCCCGCCGACGATATCGCCGCCAATCTCGCCGCGATCAATCAGCGCCTCGCCCGCGCGCTCGCCGAAGCGGGGCGCACCCGCGCGCCGGTCATCGTCGCCGCTTCGAAAATGCAGGGAGAAGAGGCGCTCCGCCGGGCGATTGCAGCCGGCCTCACCGTCTTCGGCGAGAACCGGGTGCAGGAGGCGAGGGCGAAATGGCCGGCGATCAGGGCGGCGTATCCGGCTGTCGAACTGAGGCTCATCGGACCTCTCCAGTCGAACAAGGCGGCGGAGGCCGTCGCGCTCTTCGACGTGATCGAAACGGTCGACCGGCCGAAGATCGCGCGCGCGCTCGCTGAGGAAATCGAGCGGCAGGGCCGGCGTCCCCGCCTCCTCGTCCAGGTCAACACGGGCGCCGAGCCGCAGAAGGCGGGCGTTCTCCCGGAGGAAACCGATGCGTTTCTGACGGCGTGCCGGAAGGATTACGGCCTCGCCGTCGAAGGGCTGATGTGCATTCCGCCCGCGGACGACCCGCCCGCGCCGCATTTCGCCCTGCTGGCGAAAATCGCAAGGGCCAGCGGCCTTCCCGTGCTATCGATGGGGATGAGCGGCGATTTTGAGCTGGCGGCGCAACTGGGCGCGACCCATTTGCGTATAGGAACTGCGCTCTTCGGCGCGCGAACGACGTCCTAACCGGAATCACGGCCGCGTGATCGGGTTTTGATTTTGGCGAAGGGCGCCTTTAGGGCTATCAGCCGCCCGCATGTAAGAGAGAGAAGACCCGCATGGCGCGCGCCAGAAAAATCCTGCTCGTCGATGATGACGCGCTGCTTCGCGATACGCTGCTCGACCAGTTCACCCACCACGAGGAATTCGCCGTCGAGGCCGTCGCGACGGCGCAGGCGGCGATCCAGCGCACCAAGGACGAAGCGCATATCGACCTTGTCCTCCTCGATATCGGCCTTCCTGACATGGACGGGCGCGAGGCCTGCCAGGTGATGCGCAAGAACGGCTTCAAATCGCCGGTGATCGTGCTGACGGGCGCCGACACCGACGCCGACGAGGTGCTGGGCTTGAATTCCGGCGCCAACGACTATGTGACGAAGCCGTTCAAGTTCGCCGTCCTTCTCGCCCGCATCCGCGCGCATATGAGAAGCCACGAGCAGAACGAGGACGCGGTCTTCAAGATCGGGCCGTATGAATTTCGCCCGGCGGTGAAAATGCTCGTCGACGGCGGCGACCGGAAGATCAAGCTCACCGAAAAAGAAGCCTCGATCCTCAAATTCCTCTATCGCGCCGGCGGCAAGCCGGTGACGCGCGACGTCCTCCTCGATGAGGTCTGGGGCTATAATTCCGGCGTCACGACGCACACGCTCGAAACCCACGTCTATCGCCTGCGCCAGAAGATCGAACCCGATCCCGCTCAAGTGACGATCCTGCTGACGGAAGCCGGCGGCTACCGGCTGGCGGTGTGACTGCATGAATAGTGAATGGAACGGGTTCTTCCACTCACCATTCACCTACCGCCCCTTCGACCCCTGGA
>CAZNXR010000491.1:0-2008 GCA_964576815.1 uncultured Caulobacterales bacterium
TCACGACCATGCGCGATGACGCGCACATCACGTCGTCGGGCGTCTTCTTCAGAATGTCCCAGCACGCTTCGGTGATCTCCGGCGTGTCGAGCCTTGCGTCCATCTCAGGGAAAATCACCAGCGCGGCAGGATCGCCGGCGTCGATCGGAAGGCTGTGCGCCGCGAACAGGCGCCGGTAGGCTTCGCGCGCCGCCTCGTCCGTCTCGCCGGAATGACTGCGGCCCGCGACCGCGAGATGCGCGCCGTCTGCGGCGAGCGCTTTTAGGCCCGCGATCGTCGTATCAAACGCGCCTGCGCCCCGTTCGGCGTCATGCAGGTCGCGTGAGTGATAATCGAGGCTGACGCGCAAGGTGAGGCGCGGTCCATGGACGCTCGCCAGACGCTTCATCGCGGTGCGCGGCGCCGGCCGCATCGCCGGGCGCATGGCGTTCGTCAGGATGAGAACGCGAAAGCCCGCTCCGAGCGCGTCTTCCGCCATGCCGGCGAGGTCGGGGTTCAAAAAGGGCTCGCCGCCGGTGAAGCCGATCTCTTCCGCGCCCATCGCGGCGGCCTCGCACAGAAACGGCGCCAATTCGGCGCGGTTGACGTATGCGAGACGATCGTTCGTGGGTGAACTCTCGATGTAGCAGGATCTGCACTCGATATTGCAGAGCGTGCCGGTATTGACCCACAAGGTCTGCAATCGCCGGAACGGGACAGCCGCGCGCGCCTCGCCCTTTCTCGTGGTCAGAGGGTCGATGAATTTTCCCGGCGCAAGCGGCGGAGCGAGCATAAAATTTCCGTCTGGGCGAACGCGCGCACCGGATAAGAAAACGCCCGACCGCGCAAGCGCGGACGGGCGAATAACGCGATCACGTTCCGATTAGTCGTCCTTGCCGATCGGCGCGCCCCACACCGCGTCGTCCTCATAGGTAGGGGCGGGCGGCAGTGCAGGCTGCCTATAGGTGTTCGATCGGGGCTGCGGCTGCGCCGGCGGCAGGGCCTGCGGCGCGTAAGGGTCGGCGGCGGTCGGCGGCGTCGCCGGCGCCAGGAGCGCGGGGGTGTCGCGATTGGCGAGCCGCCAGGCGGCCGTCTGAAGGCTGGCGGACGCCGGGTTATAAACGTCGCCGCGGAAAACGATGTCCCCGCCGCGGACGTCCGCGTTGTAATAGGCGCGGTTGAGATTCTGGCGGGTCTTCACGACCGCGCCTTCAAGGCTGAGGCCGCCATAGAGCCCGCGCGAGCGCGAAAAGGCGAGAATGTCCGTGGTCTGAGCTTTCGCCCCGGCGCCGATCGGGCCGGCAGCGATCGAGGCGTCGGCGCCGAGCTTGAACGAGGTCGAGAGCAGGCGCTCCATGCCGCGCTGTGTCATCACGAGGAGGACGATTTCAGAAAACTCCGCACCCGCCTGGAAGCCGAACGAGGCCGAGCCGATCGTATAGAAGGCCGGCTGCGACCATGTGTTGTCCTTGTTGCGCGCGACCATCACGGCGTTGCCGCCGGAGCCGCCGAAGATGAACCCCGCGCGGATCGAGCGCGGCACGACGACGATCGCCTTCGCGTTCTCGGCAAGGCCCCACATCGGCTCGAAGGCGCTGTCGGCGCTGAAGTAAGCGAGGGTCTCGGCCGCGCGATCGACGAGATCGACGGCGGTGTCGCGCTTGTCGGCGGCGGCGGGCTGAACGCCGAGCGCCGCCGCCGCGACGAGGGCGAGCGCTGTCCGCTTGATCCAGTTGATCATCGAGAACTCCTTCCACGGCGGCGTTGAGGCCGCTGCACGCCTGAATGGGCCCGGCGTCGCCCGAAAATCCGGCGAAGCTGGGGCGACCCTATAAACTCTTGGAGAGGTTCGCAGCATCCGTCGAGCGTTTCGGTCCTCAAATTTTCGCCACTTGGCCCAATTCAGCGCCGCCTTGACAGCTCCGGGGCCGGAGCGCCATCACCCGGCGCGAAGGCGGGCATGATGTAGTGGTAGCCTGTCAGCTTCCCAAGCTGATCGTGCGGGTTCGATTCCCGCTGCCCGCTCCAG
>CAZNXR010000492.1:0-2007 GCA_964576815.1 uncultured Caulobacterales bacterium
CAGGC
Organism: uncultured Caulobacterales bacterium; assembly: GCA_964576815.1. Taxonomy (GTDB): domain Bacteria; phylum Pseudomonadota; class Alphaproteobacteria; order Caulobacterales; family Parvularculaceae; genus Amphiplicatus. The sequence continues at coordinate 6 of CAZNXR010000492.1, forward strand.
GTCGTCGGACCCGCCTCGCTCGCCGAAGATACGCAGAGGACGCTCCATCGTACGCTCGATTTCATCGACCCCGCGGGTTGGGACAATCAGATCCGGAACGAGCCCGGCCTCGTCGTCTCCTTCGATCGCCAATGGCGCGCAGCGCTGGGAGATCGCGCCGAGCTGAGACCGCATGCCGGCGCGAGCGTCGGCAATGTGCTGACTGAAGCGCGCGCCGGCGCGATCTTCCGTATAGGGAGCGACCTGCGCCGCGACGGCTTGCCCGCCCGCGTCAGCCCGGCGAGACCCGCCGCGGGGGCCCACGGCGCCGATGGACTCTCCTGGCAGTTTTACGCTGGCGGCCAGGCGCGCGCCGTTGCGCAGAATATTTTCCTCGACGGCAATACATTCCAGGACAGCCAATCGGTCAGCAAGGAGCCGATCGTCGGAGAAATCGAGGCTGGCTTCAGCATCCGCGCGAAGCGCCTTTCGCTGGGCTACAATCATGTCTGGCGCACCAAAGAATATGACGGCGAGCCCGATGGACAGGACTTCGGCGCCGTGACACTTTCAGCAGCGTTCTGATCAACATCGGTGAGCATGAACGCCTTGTTCGCCCGCGCACGCGCCTTCGTCCGTCCACGATTTCTTGGCGGCGCAGTCGCGGCATGGCTCGCCGCCGCGGCTGTGCAGGACATCGTCCGTCCGAATGGCTTCGACAGGGCTCTCAACCCGTTTCTGTTTTTCGATTGGGCGCCGAGCTTTTTTTACGCGTTCGGGTTCGCGCTGTTTTTTCTGAGCTTCCGATCCCGAACGCCGGTGCGAAACGCGATCTGGGTGGGGCTCGGCGCGGCGGGCTACGAGGCGCTGCAGGCGCTGATCCCTGAACGAACGGTCGATTGGCGGGATTTCGCGGCAAGCCTCGGCGCGATACCGGCTGCCCTCGCCGTCTATGCTCCGGTCATTGCGGCCGAGCGTAGCCGCGCCGCCGGCCTGCGCCATTGACGCGCACGGAACTGCTTGCGAGATACCGGGCGCAGCTTGACGGCCAACCAATGTCGCTCATCGGCGGATATGGATCCGACTACCGGAGAGCTGTCCTCTTCCAGAGGCTCTTGAAGCGCGATCGCGCGCGGGCGTTTGAAGCCTCGGTCGGCGGCGATTTCGAAAAGTTCGGCAAGGCTGAACGCGATATCCTCCTTTCAAATGGTCTGGCCGAGGACGGCTTCGTCGTCGATGTCGGATGCGGCGCAGGACGTCTGGCCGCTCAACTAAAGGAGTTTCCGCGGCTGCGTTATCTCGGCGTCGATGTCGTGCCTGAACTCCTCGACTTCGCGCGCGAGCAGGCGGGCCGCCCAGACTGGAGGTTTGAAATCGTAACCCGATCGGCGATTCCGTGCGCTGATGGCGAAGCGACAGCGTGCGTCGCCTTCTCGCTATTTACGCATCTGCCGGATGCGGCGTGCCTTGACTATCTCCGCGAAATGCGACGCGTATTGACGCCCGGCGGCGTCGCCGTTTTCTCATTTCTCGATCCCGCTGTCCCGGCCTATGACCGCATGCTGAAGCAGGATTGGCGAAAAAAGCTGCTGCGGCGCACCCTTTTCGCACCGAATGTAGGCCACTCGGCCGACACGATCGCCGGCTGGGCCCGCAGCGCTGAATTCCGCGTTCGAAGCATTGAGAGCGTTTCCCCGCTGGGGCAGTCGCTCGCGGTGTTCGAAGCGTGAGGTGAGGTCATGCCGTCTTGCGGATGGCGACCTGTTTGAACGCCCATAACGGCGTATAGGCGCCGCGATGGCCTGACAGGAATTCATCAATGGCGCGCTTCGGAACATTCCGGCCATAGTCAGGCCTTCGCCAGAGATAATCATCCCAGATGAGGACGCCGCCGGGATGAAGAAGCGCCCAAGCATGCCGCGTATCCGTAACGACATCGTCGTAGGCGTGTGATCCGTCGATAAAGATGAGGTCAAAGCGCTCGCTGCCGCAGGCGAGTTGCGGCAAGACGTCGATCGAGAGT
>CAZNXR010000493.1:0-1988 GCA_964576815.1 uncultured Caulobacterales bacterium
GCGGGGCTCAAGACCGTCGAGGCCGGCGCCTTCGTTTCTCCGAAATGGGTGCCGCAGATGGCGGCGACGGATGAAGTGATGGCGAAGATCGACCGCCGCGCGGGCGTTTCCTACCCCGTGCTGACGCCGAACATGAAAGGCTATGAAGGCGCGCGCGCGGCCCGCGCCGATACGGTCGCGGTGTTCGGCGCGGCGTCTGAAAGTTTTTCGAAAGAGAACATCAACTGCGGAGTCGCCGAAAGCCTTGAGCGCTTCCGGCCGGTGATCGACGCGGCGAAAGCGGACGGCGTGCGCGTCCGCGGTTATGTTTCCTGCGTCCTTGGCTGCCCCTATGAGGGCGACGTGCCGCTGAAGAATGTCGTGCGCGTCGCGAAGGCGCTCTACGACATGGGCGCTTACGAGATCTCGCTCGGCGACACGATCGGCGTCGGCGCGCATGAGGAAACGCGCGCAATGATCCGCGCGGTCGCCGGCGAGGTTCCCGTCGCCGCGCTCGCCGGGCATTATCATGACACCTACGGCCAGGCGCTGGCGAACATCTGGGCGTCGATAGAGGAGGGCGTCAGCGTCTTTGATTCCTCCGTGTCCGGATTGGGCGGCTGCCCTTACGCCAAGGGCGCTTCCGGCAATGTCGCGACGGAGGATGTCGTCTATTCGCTGCGCCGGTCGGGGCTTGAGACGGGCGCCGATCTTGATGCGCTGGTCGAGATCAGCCGGTGGATATCGGGCGAACTCGGCCGCACGCCCGGCGGCAAGGTGACGCTGGCGCGGGCGTAACCCTGATTGACACGGGCCGCCGCGCGCCAATACTCGCCCCATGACCGACGCGATGGCGCAATCCTATAAGTCAGACGGCTACGCTGTGGCGCGGGCGCTCGCGCCGCCGGCGATGGCGAAGAATCTTCTCTCCGTCATTCACGGCAGCATGATCCGCGACCCTAAGGGCCTCAAGAAATTCGAGCTCACCGAGCCGCGCGTCAACGAGAAGGTCGGCTATGAATTTTATGGGCCCCGCCTTCCCTCGGTGATGACGTTCCATTGGGGGCTGACGAAGCTCGCATGCGAAATTGCCGGACGCCCGCTGGTTCCCTCCTTTTCGTTTTTCCGCGTCTACATGACGGGCGACCGGCTGCTTGTTCATTCCGACCGGCCGTCCTGCGAACATGCGCTGTCCTTGTCGCTCGGCTATTCCGACGCGATCGTCTGGCCGCTGGAGCTTGGCGAGAAGCGCTACGACTACGCCGATCTCGCCGACCGCCCGAAGGAGGAGAGCTTCGGCGCGGACGCCTATCGCACATTGATGCTCGACCCCGGCGACGGGCTCTTCTATCGCGGCGTCAATTTGCGCCACGGGCGCATGCAGCCCAATCCCAATCGCTGGTCGGCGCATCTTTTTCTGTTCTGGGTCGATATGGAAGGCGAGTTCAAGGACCTCGCCTTTGATCGCATGACGTTCAATGAGGGCGTCGATTTCCCGCCGCCGCGGTGAAGGCGCGCGGCGCCCGCGCCTTTTCGCCTCGCCCTTGCGGGGAGGCCAAAACCGCGCAGCGGTTTTGGGCGGGGGCTACAACGCTTTCATTTGAGTTGCGATCATCACTGAGAGGGCCGACCCCCACCCGAAATTTGCGATGCAAATTTCGACCTCCCCGCAAGGGGGAGGTAAAGAAGCGTCCCGTCTAATTATCTTCGGAGCAAACGATGAGACTGCCTGACAAGATCGCCCTCATCACCGGCGCGGCGCGCGGCTCGGCCAGCGCGCCGAGCGGCTCGATGTGCGCGAGGAGAAAGACTGGATCCGCGTCATCGACGGCGTCCTTGCGCGCGAGGGACGGCTCGACATTCTCGTCAACAACGCCGGCATCACCGGCTTTGAGGGCGATAACCGACCGCACGACCCCGAGCAGGCGAGCCTTGAGGACTGGCGCGCCGTGCACGCCACCAATCTCGACGGGGTGTTCCTCGGCTGCAAGCACGCGATCCGGGCGATG
>CAZNXR010000494.1:0-1974 GCA_964576815.1 uncultured Caulobacterales bacterium
CTCGCCGACGGCCGCCAGCGCCGTCGACAGGTTGATCGCGGTCGTCGTCTTGCCGACCCCGCCTTTCTGGTTGGCGATCGCGAGGATCCGCGGTGGAATGACGCCAGTCATCAGCGTGGCCGGGCCTTTGGATCAGCGCTGCGGCCGCCTTGGCCGGAGCGTGTCGATCATCAAAATGGTGGAGCCGGGGCTCGTCAGACTCGCCCGCCGCTCGACCGTCATATGCCAATATTTAGCGGCCTCGGTCAATTCGACCTCAACATCTTGTCCCTTGGGAAATATGCACAGGGCCGTTTCGCCGCCGATTTCATAGGCATGGCCGCAGAGCTTCAAAAGGCTTGCGAGCGCTCTGGCGGTGATGACGTCCGGGTTCTTGACGTTCAGCGATTCGATCCGCGCCGGAATGATCCGGACATTGGGCAGCGCCATCGCCACCGCGGCGGCGGCGAGGAAGGCTGCTTTCTTGCCGGTCGATTCAACCAGCGTGACCTGAAGGCCGGGCGCGCCCATCGCGGCGAGGACAAGCCCCGGAAAGCCCGCGCCGCTGCCGAGATCAAGGACCGTCCGGGCGGTCTTCGGGATCAGCGCGAAGAGCTGGGCGCAGTCCCGGAAATGCCGGTCCCACCGGTCCTCGATCGTCGAACGGGCGATGAGGTTATGGCGCGCGGACCAGTCGAGGAGGCAGGCATCGTAGGCTTCAAGCCGGGCCAATGTTTCACGTGAAACATCGAACTCGGCGGCGAAGTCGGCGGGGGAGTAGGTCATGGCGGCGGGCGATCTCTAAACCGCCGCCCGCTCATTCTTCCGCAGCCAGGCGAGCAGCACCGCGAGCGCGGCGGGCGTCACGCCCTCGATGCGGCCGGCAGCGCCAAGGGTCGCGGGCCGCCCCTCGGCGAGCTTCAGCCGCACCTCGTGGCTGAGGGCCGTGATTTCCTCATAGGGAAGGTCGGGAGCGAGCCGCAGCGACTCGTCCTTGCGGAATGCGACGATGTCCGCCTCCTGCCGGCCCAGATAGCCGGCATAGAGCGCTTCGATTTCGAGCTGCTCGGCGATGTCGGGGCGGAACCCGGCCGCTTCCGGCCAGACCGCGGCGAGGGATTTCAACCGGACGCCCGGCAATGCCAGGAGGTCAATCGCAGTGCGCCGGCGACCGTCCTGGTTAACGGCGACGCCGAGCCCGCGCGCCTCGTTCGGCGTCAGCGTGCGGCTGAGCGCCCAGTCACGCGCCTCTTTCAGCAGCGCCTGTTTCACGTGAAACACCTCCGCGCGTACCGCCCCGACCAGACCGAGGCCAATCCCGCGACCGGTCAGGCGCAGGTCCGCATTGTCGGCGCGAAGGCTGAGGCGATATTCCGCCCGGCTCGTAAACATCCGATAAGGCTCGGTGACGCCCCGGGTGACGAGATCATCAATGAGGACGCCGATATAGGCCTCCGCCCGGTCGAACAGGACCGGGTCCCCGCCGCCGGCGGCGACCGCGGCATTCGCCCCGGCGACCAACCCTTGAGCGCCCGCCTCCTCATAGCCGGTGGTGCCGTTGATCTGTCCGGCGAGAAACAGGCCCTTGAGCCGCTTGGTCTCGAGCGTCGGGTAAAGCTCGCGCGGATCGACGTAATCATACTCGATCGCATAGGCGTGCCGGACGACCGACGCCCTTTCGAGACCCGGTATCGTCTTCAGGAATTCATCCTGAACGTCTTCCGGCAGCGATGTCGAAATGCCGTTCGGATAGACGGTCGGATCGTCGAGGCCCTCCGGCTCAAGGAAGATCTGGTGGCTCTCTTTCTCGGCGAAGCGGACGATCTTGTCCTCGATCGACGGGCAATAGCGTGGGCCCCTGCCAGCGATCGACCCGGAATAAACGGCGGATTTGCCGAGGTTCCTTTCGATAACGGCGTGGGTCGCCTTCGTCGTATGCGTGATCCCGCAGGCGATCTGCGGGACCCGGATACGGTCGGTCAGGAAGGAAAACGG
>CAZNXR010000495.1:0-740 GCA_964576815.1 uncultured Caulobacterales bacterium
GGAGCTACTCTTTTTCGGGCAGATCTTCGACAAGAACGGCGTCGATCTGACCTCGCAGGCCTTGTCGGAGACGCACAAGAAGCGCGCCGATCTTGTCGATCTTGAGAAGGCGCTTGTGATCGGCCCCGTGGGCGCGCCCGAGATCGTCGAGTTCTCGAATCCGGATTGCGGCTATTGCCGCCTCTTGAACAATTTCGTGCGGGGAGAGGCCGAGCAGGGCCGTCCGCTCCGCCGCAAGATCATTTTCACCGCCTATACGGACGGGGCCCGGAAGAAGGCCGAGCACATTCTGTGTGCGAAGGATCCCGAGAAAGCCTTCCACGAAATCTACCAGGGCGCGGCGCCGAAGGCGCTTCTGACCTGCCGCGAGGGCAGGGAGCGCGTCCTGGCGCATGCGGAAATGTCGCGGTCAGCAGGGATCCAGGGAACGCCGACCCTCTGGCTCGACGGCCGGACCGTCGAAGGCTTCCGGCAAGGCGAACTGACAGCGTTCCTTCAATCAAAGAGAGGTGTGAAATGACCATTCAACTGAAGTCGTTTGCGGCGGCAGCCTTCACGACAAGAAAGTCGGCGATCGCGGCGATGGCGCTCGCCGCGATGTCGGGCGCGGCGCTTGCCTTCACGACACCGGCGCCCGGCCAGCTCGGCTATGATCTTTACAACATCGTCGTCAATCAGGGCGTTCTGGGTCCGGTCGGCTTCATGGGAAGATGAATCCAAGGGGCTTCCGCGCCGGTTTG
>CAZNXR010000495.1:750-1965 GCA_964576815.1 uncultured Caulobacterales bacterium
GTCGGCTTCATGGGCGCCGTCCTGATGCTCGTCATCGGCGTCGGCGGCCTCATCCGCGGGTCGATCGTCCCGGGCGTCATGTCGCTCATCGCGGCCGCGACGCTGTTCGCCGCCGACCAGATCGTGACGACGCTCGGTTTCGTCGTCTGACCCCCCCGCCCCCTGACGGCCGCGCTTCTCTCTCCCCTCGCGCGGCCGTCACCCCCAGCGGGGGCAAACGGGGGTCGCAGGCGGCCTCCCGAATTCGCCGATCGGCAAACGCCGTCGACCCCCGCAGGGCGGCGAGGCGGGACGGCCGCCCGCGACCTAAAATTTGGAGCCACGCGATGAAAGTCCGCATCCCCCAATATCTCCACAAGCCGCCGCAGATTCTCTGGTTCGACGCGCAGGAGATTCTCATTCTTGTCTGCGTCTATGTGGGCGCGGTGTCGTTCAAAGGCTGGGCCTGGGCGCCGCTCGCGGTCGCCGCCTGGTTGGCGATCCGGTTCAAACGCCGCCGGCCGCGCGGCTTCATCCTCCATCTTTTTTATCGCGCCGGTCTCTTTCCGCTGAAGAGATATCCCCTGCCGACCGCGAGGTCGTTCCATGAGTGAGGTCCTCGCCGGCGCGCCGGAAAAGCCGCGCAATTTCTGGAGGCGACTCAGCGCGAAATTGGAGGATCGCGCCGCGTCATTGACGTTCGTGACGCGGTATCTCCACGAGCCCGAGAACCTTCTCGCCGAGAACAGGCTCCTCAAATGGGTCGGCGTCCTCTCCTTCCTGACGGCGCTTCTGATGTCGATCGTGGACGGCTACCAGGCGCAGCGCACGCGCGTCGTCGTCGCCCCCTTCGGCGGCGCCGCGCCGGATCTCCTGATCGTCGGCGACAAGCCCTCGGTCGACTATCTGTCGGCGATCGGGCGCAATGTCGTCGCGCTCACCGGCACGTTTACCGCCGCGACCGCTGACTATCAGTTCAATGAGGTCCTGAAGTTCGTCCATCCCGCGCGCTACGAGCTGATGCGGGAGGAATGGAAGTCGATGGTCGAAGGCCTCCGGCAATATCGGGAAGTGTCCTTCGCGACTTACGTGTTGCCGCAAAAGCCGATCGAGGTGTTCGGGGACCGGATGCGGATCGCCGCCGAACGCGCGCGCTTCATCGGCGACAAGGTCGGCTCGGAAACCGGCGTCGTCGAGATCGGCTATGTCGTCGAGGAGGGTCGCTTTTGGATCCTG
>CAZNXR010000496.1:0-1960 GCA_964576815.1 uncultured Caulobacterales bacterium
ACGCGCTGACGCACGAGCGGGTGCGGGCCGAGCTTCAGGCCCATCCGCTCTGGCGGGCGGACCGTTTCCACTTCATCGCCGATTCCGCGCCGGAAAAAGCGATCCACTCGGTTGGAAAGAGGGCGCCGGGCGCGCTGCGCGAAACGCTGTTCCTGAGCGCGATCGGTCTCGTCACGCAGTTTCGCCTCGCCAAGCGGGCGCGCACGCTGGCCGCCGCGATCGGGGCGGACATCATCCACCAGCCGATCCCGGTGTCGCCCGCCTTTCCCTCGTTCCTGTCGAACATGCCGGCTCTCGTCGTCATCGGTCCGATGAACGGCGGCATGGATTATCCGCCGGCGTTTCGGAAGGACTATTCGCAAGGAACGGGGGGCGTCGTCGCTCTAGCGCGCCTCTTGGCCGGGGCCGGCAACGCGCTGGCGCCAGGCAAGCGGCAGGCGGCGGCGCTCATCGTATCCAACGACCGCACGCGCAACGCGCTGCCTGCCGGCGTTGATCGCAGGCGCGTCGTGACGCTTGTCGAAAACGGGGTCGATCTTGCGCTCTGGGACCGCCCGCCGCGAGAGAAGCCAATGGCGCCGGTCTTCGTCTTCGTCGGGCGTCTCGTCTGGTGGAAGGCGATCGACCTCCTCATCGAGGCGATGGAGCGCGTGCCGGGCGCGGAACTCCGCATCATCGGCGACGGCCCCGAACGCCCGCGCCTTGAAAAGCAGGCAGCGGCGGGCTCAGCGGCGGCGCGTATAGGATTTGAAGGATTTCGTCCGCAAACGGAAATTGCGGAGGCGCTCGCCGGCGCGACCGCGCTGGTCCTTCCGTCGATGCGCGAATGCGGCGGCGCCGTCATCCTCGAAGCGTTCGCTTGCCGCACGGCTGCGATCGCGACCCGCTGGGGCGGTCCCGTAGACTACATCACGCCCGAGACCGGATATCTGATCGAACCCGCCGGGCGAGAGGCTTTTATTGGCGGTTTAAGCGCGGCGATGGCGACTCTGGCCGCCGACCCCGGACGCGCAATGTCCATGGGCTCAGCCGCGCGCGCCCGCGCTGAAGCGGCTTTCACTTGGGAAGCCAAAGCGCGTCAGATGGCCGAGATCTTCGAAAGCGTGACACGCAAGCGGTAGGGGGCCGCCGGCTATTCGTCGAGCGCTTCTTCAAGCGCCTCGTCCGCTTCCGGTTCGCTTTCGAGCTTGATGACCCCGACGCGGTTCGAATAGAGCGCCTCGCCGGAATCCTCAGGCACGGCCTTGAAGATGACGCCGCCCATATTCGACTTGCGCTTGACGCGGATCGACGCCGTCGCCTCGCCATTGTCGTCGGCGCGAACGCGCGCGACTTCTTTCACGGCGGAGCGGGCGTTATCGCCGCTGTAGAAAGTCACTTCCTCGCCCGGCTTTGCGCGCGCCGTAACCTTTATGCGCTCGCCGGCCCGGACGGCCGGTTTGTCCACGACAAGATAAGCGTCCGCCGGCGCGCCGGAGGCGCGGCCGGCGAAAGGCCGCGTCGGGCGCAGCGTATAGGGCGCGTGCCGCACGTCGCTTGAGGCGCCGCCGGCAGATGCCCCAGGACGATTGCCGGTCCATCCTTGCCAGCTCGCGTCGGCCGGCGCGGAATAGGGCGCCGCGGCGTAAGCCGGGGCTGTCGCGGCAACCGGCTTCTGGAGCAGTTGCCCTGCCGTCAGCGTCGACCACGTCACATCGGGATTGGAATTGGCGAGCGCGCTCGCCGAGACGTCGAGCCGGTAGGCGATCGTCTCCAGCGAGTCGCCATCCTTCACTTCATAAAGCCCAGCAAGCGCGTCGGACGCGGCGAACGTCCCCGAAGGCCTGACCTTGCCGCCCGGAATTTCAACGGTGACGACGCGCTCCGCATACGACACATTCTTGATGTCGGGATTGTAGGCGACGAGCGTCTCAAGCGGGATATCGCAAAGATCGGCGATGTCGATCAGCGTCTCCGTCGC
>CAZNXR010000497.1:0-1959 GCA_964576815.1 uncultured Caulobacterales bacterium
CACCGATGCGACCGGCAAGAAGCGGTTCAAGGGTTCGACCGATATCGAACTCGCTGTCGAAATGATGGTGCTCGCCCCGAAGCTCGACCACCTTGTGCTCTTCACCGGCAATGGCGATTTCCGGCGCGCGATCGAAGCGGTTCAAAGCCAGGGCGTGCGCGTCAGCGTCGTTTCGACCATCAAGTCGCAGCCGCCGATGGCGTCGGACGAGCTTCGCCGCCAGGCGGACCGCTTCTACGATCTTGCCGAGATCGAAAAGGATATCGGCCGCACCGGCGGCGCCCCGAAGCGGCAGCGGCCGGGCGCCGGCGCGAGCGGCGAGGGAGATTTCGAGAGCGATTTCGAGGACGACCTTGAAGACGTCGATTGACCGGCGCGCGAGACGATGAGCCGGGCGACAGCGCTTCTTCAGGCCCGGACGCCTGCGCTTGCGGCCGCCGAACCGGCGAAATCCTGTCCGGTTTGCCCGCGGCTGGTGGAGTACCGCACGGCGAACGAGACCGCTTTTCCTGCCTATTTCAACGGCCCCGCCCCGTCATTCGGCCCGCCGGAGGCGCAGCTTTTGATCGTTGGACTGGCGCCCGGCCTGCATGGCGCAAACCGGACCGGGCGCCCCTTCACGGGGGATTTTGCCGGCGATCTTCTCTATGCGACATTGTCGAAGTTCGGCCTGGCGTCCGGGACCTATGCAGCGCGGCCCGATGACGGTCTGACCCTCAACGCCGCGATGATCACCAACGCCGTTCGATGCGCGCCGCCCGCGAACAAGCCGACGCCGGCGGAAATCAAATCGTGCCGGCCGTTCCTCGCCGCGCGAATCGCCGGACTGGCGCGGCTGAAGGCGATTGTTTGCCTCGGCCGCATCGCCCATGAGTCAACGCTCGCCGCGCTCGGCGTTGCAGCGCGGAGCGCCCCCTTCGCGCATGCCGCCGAACACGCCCTTCCCGGCGGGCTTTTCCTGTTCGACAGCTATCATTGCTCACGATACAACACGAACACCGGCCGCCTGACGCCAGCGATGTTTGAACGCGTCTTCGAAGCGGTGACGCGGCGCCTTGCCGGCGCCTGACGGGAGCCACGCTTGACCCGAAACTGGGGCATACCGGCGAAAGATGGGCCGTTCCGCCGCGCGCGGAACGCCAAGCCCCTGATGTCGCTCGGCATAACCGCCGTTTACGGGATCATCGGCGCGGCGCTCGCTGCGCTGAGCTTCAGTGAAGCCAGAGCGATACTCACCGGCCTTTTTCGCGGTTGGTCGCTCGCCCCGGCGATCATCGCCGCGGGCCTTGGATGCTGGCTCTACATCTATATCGCCTGGCCGCGCTTCGCCGCGCAATTTCAGGGCGGCGATGAGTTCTCGGACCTGCTACGCTTTTACGCGCGCGCCGCGATCGCCCTCGTCGTTCTTTTGTTTGCGGTGAAGTTCGCCAACATTCTCGTCGGGCCGACCATCGGCGGCATGCTCTTGTGCCTTTCCGGCGGCGCGGCGGCGGCGGCGGCTTTCCAGACGGTGATGCTGTTCGTGCCGCCCGGCGACCCGGGCGCCGGCGCGCCCAAGGCCTGATCCATGAGCGACACGACCCCACCCGACGCCGCCGCGGCGCGCGCTGACGCCGACCGCGGATCGAGCTTCGCCGCCGATCTCGCGCGCGACGCCGAACACCGCGCGAAAGCGCGGACAGTGAAGCCGCTTTTGCGGCTCGCGCCCTTCGTGCTGCGCTACAAGGGCCTGCTCGCGGCTTTTGCTCTGTTTCTGATCCTCGCCTCGGCGTTGACGCTGCTGTTGCCCGCCGCCTTCCGACTCGTCGTCGATTGCGGCTTCGCGTCGGCGCCCGGCGAAGCTATCTGCAAACGGATCAATGTCGGGGATGACCTCACCGGCTATTTCCTCGCAGGCTTTGCGGTCGCGGTGCTGCTCGGGCTCGCCAGCGCGATGCGCTATTATTTCGTCAGCCGCCT
>CAZNXR010000498.1:0-349 GCA_964576815.1 uncultured Caulobacterales bacterium
TTCGCCGCCTGCCGCGAGGAGGCGGCCGGCGCGGCGCGCTACGCTGTCTGCACGTTCGATCCGCAGGCGGACGATATCCGCCTGTTCCTGAAGGGCGCGGACGGCTTTCCCTACGCCGAGTTTTCGCGGCTGAAGGCGTCGCTGGAGGCGAAGGGCGAAGGCCTCGCATTCGCCATGAACGCCGGCATGTACCACAAGGACCGCACGCCGGTCGGGCTCTATGTCGAGCGCGGCGAGCAGCAGCAAAAGCTCTCAACCAAAGACGGACCCGGCAATTTCCACCTGAAGCCGAACGGCGTGTTCTGGATCTCCGACGATCGGGAAGGCGGCGTCGCCGCTTATGTAGATA
>CAZNXR010000498.1:359-1953 GCA_964576815.1 uncultured Caulobacterales bacterium
ACTTCGCTGATTACGCACATTTCGTCCGCGACGCCACGCAATCCGGCCCGATGCTCGTGATCGACGGCGCGATCCACCCGAAATTCCTCGCCGATTCGACATCGCGCAAGCGCCGCAATGGCGTCGGCATCCGCGATGACGGCGCCGCCGTCTTCGTCATCAGCGACACCGCCGTCACGTTCCATGAATTCGCGCTCTATTTCCGCGACACGCTGAACTGCCCCAACGCGCTCTATCTCGACGGCACGATCAGCCGCCTCTTCGCGCCGGAAATCGGCCGCGACGAACCCGGCCTCGCCATGGGGCCCATCGTCGGGGTTGTCGGCAAATCGCCTCAATAGCGCGCGTCACGCTGGAAGCGCCAGCACGCGGTCGATGTCGGCGGCGTCGTGGCGCTCCGCCAATTGCTCATTCGCCGCGCCCCAGGTCCGGTTGACGATCCGTCCACGGATGACCGCGGGGCGCGCGGCGATTTCAGCGGTCCAGCGTTGCAGATGCCGATACTCTTCAACGGCGAGGAACGTCCCGGCGTCGTTGTAGATCTTCCCTTGCGCCAGCACGCCGTACCACGGCCAGATGGCGATGTCGGCGATGGTGTAGTCGTCGCCCGCGACATAGCGACTGTCGGCCAAGCGCCGGTCAAGCACGTCAAGCTGGCGCTTCACTTCCATCGCATAGCGGTTGATCGGATATTCCTGCTTCTCCGGCGCGTAGGCGTAGAAATGCCCGAAGCCGCCGCCGAGAAACGGCGCCGAGCCCATCTGCCAGAAAAGCCAGTTGAGCGTTTCGGTGCGCCGCGGCCCTTCCTTCGCGAGAAAAGCGCCGAACTTGCCGGCGAGATGGAGAAGGATCGCGCCCGACTCGAACACGCGCACCGGCGCCGCGCCCGAGCGGTCGAGGAGCGCCGGGATTTTCGAATTTGGATTGACGGCGACGAAGCCGGAGCCGAACTGCTCGCCGCCGGAGATCGCGACCGGAAACGCGTCATAGTCCGCGCCCTTGAAGCCCGCCGCGAGCAGCTCTTCGAGCATGATCGTAACTTTGACGCCGTTCGGAGTCGCCAGCGAATAAAGCTGAAAGGGATGCCGGCCCTCGGGCAGCGCCTTGTCATGCGTTGCGCCCGCGACCGGGCGGTTGATGGCGGCGAACTGCCCGCCGCTCGGCTGGTCCCATGTCCACACCTTCGGCGGCGTCCAGCTCTTCTGCTCGCTCATTCGCGTCTCCGTTTCCTCTGATCGCGCCCCTATGTAGGCGCGGCGCGCGCCGCGGCGCTACACAACAGCGAGAGACGAGAATTTCTGATCCCTCTTGCAGCGCCGGCGCGAAAGCCGGGGCCAGAAAGTTGGCGCGGGGCCGCCCGCGTGCTAAGTGCGGGTCTCCGAGGGGCGCGGGCGTCACCCGCTGAGACTGCGTTCGGTCACGCAGGCACCCTTTGAACCTGTTCGGTTAACACCGGCGTAGGGACGGAACTGGGAGTGAAGTTCTCGAACGCGCCGCTCGCGATGGAGCGTGACGATGAACAAGATGACCCCTCACTCCGCGTTCAAGACGCCGACGGTGACGACCGGGCCCTTGCCGGCGAGCCGCAAGGTCT
>CAZNXR010000499.1:0-1946 GCA_964576815.1 uncultured Caulobacterales bacterium
TCCGCGCGGGCGAGCGAAAGCCTCGGCGCCATAGAGACCGTGCAAGCCTTCACGCGCGAGTCCGAGGAAAGCGCGCGCTTCAGCGAGGCGGTCGAAAAAACCTTCAAGGTTGCGCTTGACCGCATCACGGTGCGCGCGGTGCTGACCGGCGTCATCTTCGCCTTCATTCTCGGCGGCCTCATCGCCGTGCTCTGGTTCGGCGCGACGCAGGTGCAGTCGGGCGCGCTGACCGCCGGCGCGATGACCCAGTTCGTCATGTACGCCTTCGTCGCCGTTTCGGGCGCCGGCATGCTCACCGAAACCTACGCGGAAGTGATGCGCGCCGCCGGCGCGACCGAGCGGCTGATGGAGCTTCTCGCCGCGCAGACGGACATCAAGGCGGAAGCGCCCGTGCGCGCCCTGCCCTCGCCCGTCAGCGGCGCCATCGCTTTGCGCAATGTCGCCTTCGCCTATCCGGCGCGCCCGACCATGCCCGCGCTGAGGGATGTCTCGCTCGATTTCGCGGAAGGAAAGACGACCGCGCTGGTCGGTCCGTCGGGCGCCGGCAAGAGCACGATCTTCCAGCTTCTGCTCCGCTTCTACGATCCGCAGTCCGGCGCGATCACCGTCGACGGCGTCAATATCCGCCAGGCCGATCCGCAGACGCTCCGCCGCTCGATTTCGATCGTGCAGCAGAATGCGCCGCTGTTCGCCGGAACCGCCGCCGACAATATTCGCTTCGGGCGCCCCGATGCGCGTGACGACGACGTGCGCGCCGCTGCGATCGCCGCGAACGCGGACGAATTCCTCAGCGCCTTGCCGCAAGGATATGACACGCCGCTCGGGCAAGGCGCAGCGACGCTTTCCGGCGGCCAGCGCCAGCGCCTGGCGATTGCGCGCGCGATCCTGCGCGATGCGCCGATCGTTCTTCTCGACGAAGCGACAAGCGCGCTCGATTCCGAAAGCGAGCGCCTGATCCAGATCGCTTTTGAGCGCATCTCAAAAGGCCGCACGACCATCGTCATCGCGCACCGTCTCGCGACGGTCCTCAAAGCCGACCGCATCGTCGTGCTCGATCAGGGCCGCGTCGTCGATCAGGGGACGCATGGCGAGCTTCTCGCACGCGGCGGCCTTTATGCGCGCCTCGCCGAACTGCAATTCGCGCCGGCGATGAATGCGGCTGAGTGAGAGAGAGTAGCGAGTGGCGAATGGCGAGTAGTCGGTAGTCGCGCGCCATCTCCCTCCCCCGCTCATTTTCCGCTGCCCCCTGCCCATTGCCCCTTAAAAACCCAAGAACCCGCGCGCTTTCGGCTTTTTGGCGCGCGGGTTCTCGTCATCGCGGAACGGGTGTTCCCGAGGTTTCGGAAGAGAGCGCGCGGGAGCAAGTCCACGGCTTATGCGTCTTCGGTCTTCGGGATTGGACTTCTCTCAAGCCCAGCTCCCGCGCCTTCCCGGACTATTCGAATGATCGCCCAAGAGGGGCGCGGCTTACTTCCTCAGCAGCTCCAGCGACGCCGCCGTCATCGCCTGCACGCCCGTCTTCAGCGTCGGCTCCGGCAGGGGCGCGAATTGGGGCGAGTGGTTCGCCGGCGGGGGCGCGATCTTGCCCTCGCTCGCGGCCCGCCAGGTCGCCGGATCGACGCCGCCGACCCAGTAAATGAACGTCGGAATGTCGTCCGGCGTGCGGCCGAAACGGCTGAAATCCTCCCCGCCCATGCTTGGCGGGCGCTCCATCACGCGGTTCTCGCCAAGGCTCGCCTCCATCGCCTTGACGACGCGCGCCGTCAGGGCCGGATTGTTGTAGGTCGAGGGGGTGAAATCGTTTTCGACTTTCACCACCGGCATCAAATTCTCGGGAAGTCCCGCCGACTGCGCCTGCGCCTGTGCGATGCGCTTGATCCCGTCGATGAGCTTCTGGCGGACGTCGTCCTTGTAGGAGCGCACCGTAATTTTCAGCGTCGCCTCAT
>CAZNXR010000500.1:0-1933 GCA_964576815.1 uncultured Caulobacterales bacterium
CATGGAGACTTGCGGCTTTGACGCCGTGCGCTGGCTTGGCGGGGACGCCGAGGCGGTGCGCAATTTCATCGCGCTCAACGGAACGGCGATCGCGCATGACCGCTACGGCTCGCCTGTATATTTCGCAAGGTCCGCCTGGGAAGCGGGCTACGCCGAACAGAAAAATCCCAAGGTCACCTTTATGAAGACCCGCGAGCGGGCGTGATCCGCCCTATTGCGTGAGCGCGATCCGGCCTTCGCTCAGATGCTGGAGATAAGCGTCGAACGATAGCGTGAAGCGATTCTTCGTCACGCAATTGCAAAGACCGACGCCGTCCGCACTCTGATCGATGTCGTATCGCCCGCGCGGCGCGACGGCGGGACCTGCGTCAGCATGGGCCGCAATGGGGTCTTTCAGAAAGGCGTGAGCGCCCGTGTCGTCCGCTTTCGATCCGCCGCGCATGTCGTCCCCGACTTCAACGCTACACGTGCGGAGTATTGACGACTGTGGTTCATAATGAGTTTAAGAAACGGCGAAAGCGGGGCGAGGGCCCCGTCAATTCCCGTCCCTCCGGACGCGCCGGAACCCGTCGAGCACATCGCGATAGAAGGCGAGAAGGCGCCCCTCCTCGGAATAGCTGGTCGCCGGATAGGCGCCAGAGAGCGGCTGCCTCGGCAGGTCCTGATGGGCCGCCGTCATGAAGTTCTTCCAGATCGAGGCCGGAAGCGTGCCGCCCGTCACCTTGTCCATAGGCTGAAAGTCGTCATTGCCGACCCAGACGCCGGTCGTCATCTGCGCCGTGTAGCCGACAAACCAGGCGTCGCGCCAATCATTGGTCGTCCCGGTCTTGCCGGCCGCCTGACGATTGCCGAGGCTCGCCCGGCGGCCCGTGCCGTTCGACATCGCCTGAAAAAGGACATGCGTGACGTTTTCGGCGATTTTCTTGTCGATGACCGGCGTCGGCGCACGAGGATTGCGCGTGAAGAGCACCCGACCTCGCCCGTCTGCAATCTCCTCGATCGCGTAGGGCCGCACGCCGAAGCCGCCGCCGGCGAAAGGGAGATAGGCGGCCGTCAGCTCTTCCAGGCTCGCTGAAAAGCCGCCGAGCGCAATGCCGGCTTCAGCCTGCGGAATGTCGGAGGAGATGCCGAGCCGGCGCGCCATCTGAATGACCTTCGCCCGACCGACGCGTTCGGAAACCTGCACGGCGATCGTGTTGATGGACCGCGCCACCGCTTCAGACACGCGCATGGAACCGCGATAGGTCTTGTCGTAATTTTCTGGCTTCCAGCCGGCGATGTTGATCGGCTCATCGACAAGGCGCGATTGCGGCGTTAGGCCGTTTTCGAAGCCGGCCGCATAGACGACCGGCTTGAAAGCAGAGCCCGGCTGGCGTTTGGCTTGCGTGGCGCGGTTGAACTGGCTTTCGAGATAGCTGCGCCCGCCGATCATTGCGCGCAGAGCGCCGTCATTGTCATAGGCGATGATCGCAGCCTGCAAGGCGCCATCGACCTTGGCGTCAACGGTAAGGACGCTGCGGATCGCGGTTTCCGCGTCGCGCTGGAGTTTCCGGTCGAGCGTCGTTCGGACGACGATGTCGTAGTTCGCCGGCCCCGCGATCGCGCGCGCCTGTTCTGCCACATAATCGAAGAACCAGCCGACGCCGGCGTTGTCTGAACCCGAAATGACCGCCGCAGGACGATTCAGCGCCTCGCGCGCCTCGAACTCGGTGATGTCGCCGGTCTCGCGCAGATTGGCGATGACGTCGGCGGCGCGATCCTGCGCGCCTAAGGGATTGAGCGTCGGCGCGAGCGTCGAGGGCGACTTCGGCAACCCCGCGAGCACCGCCGCTTCTGAAAGCGTGACGTCGCGCGCGGATTTATTGAAATAGGTTCGAGCCGCGCTTTCAACACCGTAGGCGCCGGCGCCGAAATAGATTCGATTGAGATAGAG
>CAZNXR010000501.1:0-1933 GCA_964576815.1 uncultured Caulobacterales bacterium
CGACGAGCCGCAACGGCTTCCAGCCCTCCAGTCCGGTCATCGCCCCGCCTTCACCCTTCACCTTCACCCTTCGCCTCTGACGCGCTCGATCAGCGCGCCGCAGGCCCTAAGCTTTTCTTCGAGGCGCTCGAACCCGCGGTCAAGGTGATAGACGCGGTTGATGATCGTCTGGCCCTCCGCGCCGAGGCCGGCGAGCACAAGGCTCATCGAGGCCCGGAGGTCCGTCGCCATGACAGGCGCGCCCTTCAGGCGCCTGACGCCGCGCACGGTCGCGATCTGTCCGTCTACGGATATCTGCGCGCCCATGCGGGACAGCTCCGGCGCGTGCATGAAACGGTTTTCGAAGATCGTCTCCTTGATGACGGAGACGCCGTCCGCGACCGTCATCATCGCCATGAACTGCGCCTGCAAATCGGTGAAGAAGCCGGGATAGGGCTGCGTGACGATATTGACCGCGCGGCAGCGGTCGCCGATGCGCTTGGCGCGCACGCCGCCGTCTTCTTGCGTCAGTTTCACGCCCGCCTCTTCGAGAACGCCGCCCGCAGCGCCCAGAATGTCGAGCCGGCCGTTCCGCAGGAACAATTCGCCGCCGGCGACGCCCGCCGCCATCGCGTAGGAGCCGAACTCGATCCGGTCGGCGATCACTTCATGGCGCGCGCCGCGCAAGGCGCCGACGCCCTGAATGGCGACAGTCGATCGCCCGGCGTTTTCGATCTTCGCGCCCATGGCGTTAAGGCACTGTGCGAGATCGCCGATCTCAGGCTCGCGCGCGGCGTTCGTCAGCACCGTTTCGCCTTTCGCAAGCGTCGCGGCGAGCATGGCGTGCTCGGTGGCCCCGACGGAGACGAACGGGAAATCGATCTTCGCGCCGTGAAGGCCGTTCGGCGCCGAGGCGACGACATAGCCTTCGTCGAGATCGATCTTCGCGCCCATCGCCGTCAGCGCTTTCAGGTGAAGATCGACGGGCCGCGCGCCGATCGCGCATCCGCCGGGCAGCGACACGCGCGCTTTCCCTTCGCGCGCAAGGAGCGGCCCCAGCACGTTGAACGACGCGCGCATCTTGCGCACGAGGTCGTAGGGCGCCTCGGTCGAGGTGATCGTCTTTGCGTGCAGCGTCAGCGTCGAGCCGGTGAAGTCCTGCGCGACGCCGTGCTGAGCGAGGAGCTTTAGAAGCGTGTCGATGTCGGCAAGCCGCGGCGCGTTCTCGATGACCAGCGGCTGATCGGTGAGCAGCGCCGCCGCCATCAGCTTCAGGGCGGAGTTCTTCGCCCCGCCGATGGCGATTTCGCCAAAGAGCGGCCGGCCGCCGATAATCGCCAGTCTGTCCATGGATGGGGCTAATCTTTCTTCGCGCTCGCCTTGCGGCGTTTGAGGTTCTCGCGCAACGCTGAGGCGAGGCGCTCTTCGCGGGTCGTCTTGACCTTGCCCCCTATGGTGTCTGGCGCGCGCGGCTTTTCCGCGGCGCCGATGGGGCGCGGACTGGACGCAGCCTCTGGAGTGTCCTCGGGGTCCGACATCGGCCGGGACCATAGGGGGGAGGACTTAAGGGTCAAGAAGCGAAGACCATCCCGTTCCGGCGCTTTTCAAGCTCATGGGCCCGGGCTATAGCCGCGCGGTCTTGCTGCGGTAGCTCAGTGGTAGAGCACTCCCTTGGTAAGGGAGAGGCCGAGAGTTCAATCCTCTCTCGCAGCACCAGTTTTCCCCAAGGTCGCCTTTTCCCACCGTCACCAAATCTTCGCTTCGGCGTCATCGCCGCTTCGCGAAACCCGCGCATGGACGGTGATGACGCGAGGCCGCTCGCGTCGCCTGCGGGGTTCGGTCCTCGCGCCGTTGAGCCCCATCGGCCGTCGCCGCCTCGCCTGTCTTTCTTCGAGTTGAACTTCCCGTTAGTTGCGTATTGGGCCGGTTCCGCAAGGAGCCGGCTCTTTTTTAT
>CAZNXR010000502.1:0-1931 GCA_964576815.1 uncultured Caulobacterales bacterium
CGCAGCTCCGCACCTATCAACAGGATTGTCATCACAACCGCCGCTCCGCCGCGCGCGCATGCGCCTCCAGCCCTTCGAGGCGCGCAAGGCGCGCCGCCGCCGGCGCCAGCGCACGCGCCGCGTCGGCGCTGAGCGTCTGCACCGACACAGGCTTCATGAAGGACTGCACGGTGACGCCGCCGAAGGCGCGCGCGGCGCCGTCCGTCGGCAGGACGTGGCTGGGCCCCGCGAGATAGTCGCCGAAGGTCTCCGCACTGGCGCCGCCGACAAAGACGGCGCCGGCGTCGTTGACGCCGTCTATCCATGCGTCCGCATCCGCCACATTGAGCGAGAGGTGCTCCGGCGCATAGGCGTTGGCGATCTGAAGCGCCGCCTCTTTTGTCGCCGTGATGAAGACGCGCATCTCGCGAAGGCTCGCGCGCGCGATTGCGGCGCGCGGAAGCGTCTCGATCTGGCGCTCAATCTCCGCGAGGATGCGATCAGCCGTCGGCGCATCGAGCGCGACAAGAATGACCTGCGCGTCGGCGTCGTGCTCAGCCTGGCTCAGAAGGTCAGCGGCGGCGACCGCCGGTTCGGCGAGCGGATCCGCGATGACGAGAAGTTCGCTCGGACCCGCAGGCAGGTCGATCGCCGCAAGGCCGCGCGCGCCGACCTGGCGCTTTGCCTCCGCCACATAGGCGTTGCCGGGGCCGAAAATCTTGTCGACGCGCGGAAGGCCGGCGCCGAAGGCAAGCGCGGCCACGCCTTGCGCGCCGCCGAGCGACCAGATGCGATCAATGTCGCACAGCGCCGCCGCCGCGATCATCGCCGGGGCGAGGCGCGCGGCTTTCTGCGGCGGCGTCACGACGATGCGCTGGGGAACACCCGCCGCGCGCGCCGGTTCGGCAAGCATGATGAGCGTCGAAACGAGCGGCGCGGCGCCCCCCGGAACATAAAGGCCGGCGGCGCGGATCGGGCGCCAGACCTGCCGGCACCGCGCGCCGAGGAAGGGCTGCGTTTCGACATCACGCGGGCGCGTCGCCTCGTGATAGCGGCGCACATTTTCAACCGCGCGTTCGATCGCCGCGATATCTTCTTTATCCAGCGCATCGCGCGCGGTCGCGATCACGGTCGGCGTCAGATCGACCGCTTCGGGGGCCGCGCCGTCGAGCCGGTCCGCCCACCGTGCGACCGCATCGGCGCCGTCCCGCTCGACATCGGCGATAATCGCGGCGACCCTATCGACGACCTCCGCCGCGACGCGCTGCGCGGGGCGCGCGAGCGCGTCACGGCGCCCGCTTTCCGATAACGAGATCCAGTCGAACCGGCGCATCGCTGTCACATCATCTTTTCGATCGGCAGTACGAGGATCGAGGAAGCGCCCGCCGCCTTCAGTCTTTCGAGCGTCTCCCAAAAGATCGATTCCTGGCAGACGGCGTGCACGGCGACGGCGTCATCGCGCCCGGCGAGCGGCGTCACCGTCGGCGCCTCCGCCCCCGGCAGCAGCGCCGAGATCTCCGCAAGCCGGGCCTTCGGCGCATTCATCATCACATACTTCGCCCCGCGTGAGGCGATGACGCCGCGGAACCGCTCGACGATGCTGTCGGCGAGCGGGGACCCCTTCGCGTTCGGCGAGCGCACCAACACCGCTTCGCTTCTCAGTATTGTGTCGAAGGCGACGAGGCCGTTCATTTCGAGCGTCGCGCCGGTCGAGACAAGATCGCAGATCGCGTGCGCAAGCCCGAGCCGCGGGGCGACCTCCACCGCGCCGCGCATGTAGACGACCTCGGCGCGAATATCGCGCTCCTTCAGGAAGGCGGCGAGGACGTTCGGATAGGAAGTCGCGATCCGCTTGCCGTTCAGCGACTGCGCGCCGCGATAATCGAAATCCGGCGGCGCCGCGACTTTCAGGTCGCAGCGGCCGAAGCCGAGCGGCATCACTTCGACCGGCG
>CAZNXR010000503.1:0-1923 GCA_964576815.1 uncultured Caulobacterales bacterium
ATTCCGGCGGACGACGACATCCGCAAGAAGAGCGCCAATTATCAGATCGTCGGGTGCCCAGGCGACCGCTGGGCGCCATTGTTCCAAATGCTCGCCGACAATGTCGGCCTTGCCCCGCCGACCCATCCGCGCCCGCTGACCCAAGATGGATTGCTTGGGCTCTTTTCGGCTGAGCAGACCGGCGTCGATTTCGTGCTGACGCCCGCGACCGTCGCCGACATGTGCGGCAAGAACGCGGTCGAAAAACCCTCCCTTGAAGTCGTGTACGACGCAGTCTGATCGAACGATGAGCGAAGTCCTGACAGCGCCAGAGACGAACGCCGCCGCAACCGGCGACGGGCAAGGCTGTCACGCCGGGGCGAAGACCATGCGCGAGGCGGCGCGCGCAAGCGGCAAGAGCGACGTCCTCGACGCCTATGCGCGCGACTATCCGATGGGGCCGCACGACCAGCCGCAAAGCATGTGCCCCGCCTTCGGCAGTCTTCGCGTCGGGCTTCGCATGCGGCGCACCGCGACGGTGCTGTCGGGGTCGGCCTGCTGCGTTTACGGGTTGACGTTCACCTCGCATTTCTACGGCGCTCGGCGGACGGTCGGCTATGTGCCGTTCAATTCCGAAACGCTCGTCACCGGCAAACTCTTCGAAGATATCCGCGAAGCGGTGTTCAAGCTCGCCGATCCTGAGAAATATGACACGGTCATCGTCACCAATCTTTGCGTGCCGACGGCCTCAGGCGTGCCGCTGCGTCTCCTGCCAAAGGAAATAAACGGCGTTCGCATTATCGGCATCGACGTGCCGGGCTTTGGCGTGCCGACCCATGCGGAAGCAAAAGACGTGCTCGCCGGCGCGATGCTGAATTATGCGCGCCTCGAAGCGGAGCAAGGCCCTGTGCAGCGCGGGTCGGCGCCGGCGAACGGGGGCCCAAGCGTTACGCTGCTCGGTGAGATGTTCCCGGCCGATCCGGTCGGCATCGGCCGCATGCTGGAGCCGATGGGGCTCAGCGCAGGGCCGGTCGTGCCGACGCGCGAATGGCGTGAGCTTTATTCAGCGCTCGACTGCGCGGCGGTCGCAGCCATTCATCCCTTCTACACCGCATCAATCCGCGAATTCGAAGCGGCCGGACGCAGCATTGTCGGCTCGGCGCCGGTCGGCGTCGACGGAACGGCGGCGTGGCTTGCGGCGATCGGCGCAGCCTGCGGTGTCGCCGAGTCGAAAATTCAGGCGGCGAAGAATGCCGTGCTGCCGGCGATCGCCGGCGCGCTGCGGGGCGCGCCCGTGAAAGGCCGCATCACCTTGTCCGGCTATGAGGGATCGGAACTCCTCGTCGCGCGCCTTCTCGTCGAGAGCGGCGCCGATGTGCGTTATGTCGGCACCGCCTGTCCGAAAACGCGCTGGTCGGCGGAAGATTGCGCCTGGCTCGAAGGCAAGGGCGTCAGGGTGCAGTACCGCGCCTCTCTCGAGCAGGACCTTGCCGCTTTCGATGAGTTCCGCCCCGACCTCGCCATCGGCACGACGCCCGTCGTGCAAAAGGCGAAGGAGCGCGCGACGCCGGCGCTCTATTTCACCAATCTTATTTCCGCTCGGCCGCTCTTCGGTCCTGCCGGGGCCGGCTCGCTCGCGCAGGTCGTCAATGCGGCGATCGCTTCGAAGGGCCGCTTCGACGCCATGCGTGATTTCTTCGAAGGCGTCGGCGCCGGCGATACCGCCGGCGTCTGGCAGGACAAGCCGGTCGTGCGCCCCGATTTCCGCGCCAAGCAGCGACGCAAGCTTGACGCAAAGGCGAAAGCCGAAGCGAGTATCGAGGAGCCGATCGGATGCTGATCCTCGATCATGACAGGGCGGGCGGCTATTGGGGCTCGGTCTATATTTTCACGGCGATCAAGGGCCTGCAGGTCATCATCGACGGTCCGGTCGGCTGCGAGAAC
>CAZNXR010000504.1:0-1913 GCA_964576815.1 uncultured Caulobacterales bacterium
CTACGACATCGACATGACGAAGTGCATCTATTGCGGCTTCTGTGAGGAGGCGTGCCCTGTCGACGCCATCGTCGAAGGCCCGAATTTCGAATTCGCCACCGAAACGCGCGAGGAGCTGTTCTACGACAAGGCGCGCCTCCTCGCGAACGGCGACCGCTGGGAACGCGAGATCGCGAAGAATTTGGAACTGGACGCGCCGTACCGTTGACGGTCAATCGCTCCAGGCCTCAATCCTCATTCCCGGAAGCCGTGCGAACTCCCGCAAGTTCTCCGTCACAAGTATCGCGCCGCGCCGCCGTGCCTGTGCAGCGATCATCACATCATAAGGTCCGACGGGCGTTCCTGCGTCCGCGAGTTCGCCGCGCAATTCGCCCGCCGCATCTGCATCGTCGTAATCGAAATTGACGATCTCGAATCGGTCCGCGAGAAACGCGTCGAGCACGCGTCCGGACTGTTCCCGGCGATTGCTTCGGGCGATTCCATAACGAAGCTCGAACAGCACGATAGTCGATATCGCTAAACGCGTTCCGATCGTCAGTTCGCGTTGTAACCGAACATCGATCCCCGGTTTCCGTTTGTTCAGCGCGAAAATGACGACGTTCGTGTCCAGAAAATACACCGGACGCGCCCTTCACCCGAAGACGATTTCGTCGTCAGGACCAAGCGGCGGGGGTTCGTCAGGAACGCCGTCTGGAAGAAAATTCGCAGCGCCAAGCGCGTCAAGCCTCGCCCGCCACGCTGCGGCATCGAAGGGCGCAGCGCCGATCGGCTCCAGAATGACTTTGCCGCCGATTTTGCTGATCAGCACTTCCGTTCCAGGCAACCGGAATTCCTTCGGCAAACGAACGGCCTGGCTGCGGCCATGACTGAAGAGCTTGGCGGTCGGACGGGACGTAGGGTGGCGATCCATGGATATTCCGGTGGTGTATACCAATGGTAGATATCAATGACTAGCCAAGAAGTCAATACGGTTAGGAGAGGCGCTCGCCGCCACGCCGACTTCCTGACCTATCTTGCGCAGGCTGGTGGCGCCGACGTCCGGCTGCTCAATTGCTCTGCACGGACCAGGCGCGGCCTTGCGCTCTTAGCGAAAAATCGCGCCGCAGAGGCAAAAATCCACCTGGCAATCGACCGCAGCGGCTGAATCGGGCAAGAACCAACAACTTTCTCGCGCGTTCATCGCTTTTTGGCGAAGGCGGACTAAACTGCCAAGCGCGGTGGGGGCGTATCGACAATTGACCGGATTAAGCAGGTCGAAGAAGCCGGGAACGAAGCAGGATGAACACGCAATTGCTGACGGACCAGCTGGAGGGTGAAGTCATTGCGGAAGCCCCGCCGGCGAAGGTCCGCAAGACCCAGATCGTTGTCGTCGGCGGCGGGGCGGGCGGACTTGAGCTGGCGGCCCGGCTCGGCAAGAAATTCGGGCGCGAGCGGTACGACATCATTCTGCTCGAGAAGAACCAGACGCATATTTGGAAGCCGCTCCTGCACGAGGTGGCGGCGGGCTCGCTTGACGCCAATCTCGATGAAGTCGGCTATCGCGGGCACGGCTATATCTGCGGCTATCGTTTCTTTCTCGGCGCCATGCAGGGCATCGACCGCGAGCGCCGCGACGTGATCGTGGCGCCGCTCCATGACGAGAACGGCGCCGAGATCATGGGCGAGCATCGCATCCGCTATGACTACCTCGTCATCGCGGTCGGGTCGGTCGCCAATGATTTCGGCGTCAAGGGCGTGAAAGAGCGCTGCTTGTTCCTTGAGAACCGGCAGGAGGCCGACCGCTTCCGCCAGAAGCTCCTCAACCAGTGCCTGCGCGTCTCGCGCACCATGCAGCGTTATCCGCATGCGGATGAATATGTGCGCGTGACGATCGTCGGCGGCGGCGCGACCGGCGTCGAGCTGGCGGCCGAGCT
>CAZNXR010000505.1:0-1904 GCA_964576815.1 uncultured Caulobacterales bacterium
ATGTCGGCGCGGCGGATCTCAATGCGGTAGCGCTCCTGCGCTTCGCCGAGCGGCACGTCCTCGCCGGTCCATGAATCCCCGCCCACCCTTGTGCGCCTCACCCACGTCGCCGCGATGTCGCCGGAGGTTTTCCGCGCGGCGCGCAGATGCGCGGGGCTGAGGGGCGCGAGCCCGCGCGCCGCGCCGGTGAAGGTCAGGGTACGGAACGTCTCCGCCGTGACGGGATCGTCCGCCGGGCCCGCCGCGAAGGCGAGGGGAAGGCCGCGCAGGTCGAGCGCGAAGGCCGGCTGTTCGACCGCCGGCGTCAGCAGCACGATGCGCGCGCCGGCCTCCGCGCCCGCCGCGGCGGGGCCTTCCGTGCCCATCTGGCCGCGCAGGAGCCCCGACAGCGTCCAGACGCCGTCCGTCCCAAGGTCTGCGTCCCGGTACTGAACGATTTCCCAGCCCGCCGGCGTCTCAAGCGCGAGGGTGTTCGCCCCGGCGAGCACTTCTTCGAGCGAACGGCTCGCCAGCGCGCCGAAGGAGAGCCGCACCCGCATCGCCCGCCGGTCGAGGCGGCCCGAGAAACCCGGCGGCAACGGCGCTTCTAACCTGCCCATCACGGCGCGGGCGGGCAGCGTCGCGGCGAGCACGCTCGCGCCCGCGAGCCGATAGAGCGCGACGGCGCCCGGCCAGGGATCGGCGAAGGCGGCGACATAAGGCGCGGCCGGATCGTCGCCGTCGCGCAAGAGCGGCAAGTTCATCAGCTCAAAGACGGGTTTGCCGGGGCTCGCGTTGATCGACGGCGCGCGGTAGCCCCCGCTGGCGATCGGGGCGTCATAGACGGCGGGCGCGACGCGCACCGCTTCGATCCGGCGCGTCGCGCCGTCCTCGATCGAGAGGATGCGATAGTCGCGCGCGCCCGCCCCGAGATCGAGACTGACCGCATCGCCGGGTTCTAGCGCCAGGTTTGCAGGAGGAAGCGCGAAGGCGATCGTCTCGCGCATGACGCTGGCGTCGGCGAGGAGCGCGCGGGCGCGCGCGACGGCCGCCGCCTCGTCCATGACGGCGGCGATCTCAAACCCCGCCTCGCGCGTTTCCCCCGTAAAGGGGAGCCGCGCCTCCGCGACCGCCGGGCGATAATCGCCCCCTTCGTCGATATAAGAAAGCCGCACCGCCGTCGGCAGGTCGCCCGATTGCGCGAAGGAGAGCGTAAAGGCGGGTCCGTCGGTCTCTGCAAAATCCGACGCGCTGAAGTTCGCGACCGGCGGCCCCCCGCGCGCGGCGAAGCGGAGCCCCGCCTCCGTCTCGACCATGTCGATCTGGAAAACGTCCGCCAACGGATCGATCGCCTGGCGCGGGGAGAGCGGGCGGTCGATCACATAGCCCGCAAGCGTGCCCGACGCCGCCGAAGCGTCGGCGCCCTCGCCCGCAAGGGCTGCGACCAGCGCGTCGAGGGGCGCGCGCGTCAGGCGCCCGTTCAGCCAATGGCCGCGCGCCCAGTTTTCGCCGTCGCCCCAGATGTCGCCGCGCGCCGGGAAGAACGGAAAGGGCCGCGCATCCCACGCATAGACGTAAAGGCGGTCCGTCTCGATCATCGGTCCGCCGTAGACGGACGATAAAGGGTTCCGCGCCGGATCGCGCCAATAGGCGTGCACGGCCTCCAGCGCTCGGCGCTGGATCTGGTCGTCGCGCGCGCCCGAGGAGAAGGGCGGAACCTGCGATTCCGACGATTTGGCGTCGAAGAAGACGTTCGGCGCGTTTGCGCCCTTGTCGATCGCGGGAACGCCGATCTCCGTGAACCGCACGGGCTTCGAGCGCGGAATCCACGCCGTCGCGCCGGCGTTGCGGACGAAGCCTGGCCGGTCGTGATGGGTATTTTCCCAGAAGCCGCGAATGTCTTTGGCGCGCCAGACGAAAGGCTC
>CAZNXR010000506.1:0-1902 GCA_964576815.1 uncultured Caulobacterales bacterium
TGGGGCGCTAGGATTCGAACCTAGGAATGGCGGTACCAAAAACCGCTGCCTTACCGCTTGGCGACGCCCCAAGAGGAGCGGCCTGATAGCCCCCGTCAAGGCGGAAATCAACGACGAAAGAACGCCCTCGGCGTTGATTGCCAAGCTCCGGCGCCGTCGCTATAGGACCGCCTCCGCCGGAGTGTAGCTCAGCCTGGTAGAGCACTAGCTTCGGGAGCTAGGGGCCGGAGGTTCGAATCCTCTCACTCCGACCAGGCGGACTACCCAGCGCCTTTCGAACCTCCAATCTTCGAAGGCTCGCGCCGCAGGCGCGAGGGGTTCGAATCCTCTCACTCCGACCAGGCGGACCCCCCAAGCGCCATTCGAACCTCCGATCATTGAAGAATCGCGCCGAAGTCGCGCGCGCCACACAATAACCGACCGGTCAGGCGCATTGCGGCGGGCCGCCGGCCTCCCCTACCTTCCGGCCATGCGCTCATCTCTTCTCCTCGCCGCCCTCGCCCTTCTCGCCGCCGCCTGCGCCCCGAAAGCGGACGCCCCGGACGCGGCGTTCGCCGACCAGGTATTCAAAGGGGGGCCTATTTACACGGGCGTTCCCAGTGCGCTGCTCGCCGAGGCCGTCGCCGTCACGGACGGGCGAATCGCCGCCGTTGGGGCCGGCGCCGCGATCGACCCGCTGATTGGTCCGGACACGGAGGTTATCGACCTTCAAGGCGCGGCGATGTTCCCCGGCTTCGTCGACGCCCATGCGCATCTCATCGGCATCGGCTTTCGCGAGATGACGCTCAATCTCGAAGGCGTCGGCTCGATCGCCGAGCTTGTCGATATCGTCGCGGCGACCGCGCAGGAAACGCCTGAGGGCGAGACGATCTTCGGGCGCGGCTGGATCGAGACCGGTTGGCCCGAAGCGCGGTTCCCGACCGCCGCCGACCTCGACGAGGCGAGCACGACCCACCCCATAATCCTCGAACGCGCGGACGGCCACGCAGTCGTCGCCAATTCGCTGGCGCTCCAGAAGTCGAACGTCACCGCAACGACGATCGACCCGCAAGGCGGGCGGATTGAGCGCGACGGCGCCGGCGCGCCGACCGGCATGCTGATCGACAACGCCGCAAGCCTTGTCATGGCGCTCGCCGCCGCGCCCTCCGACGCGCAGAAGCGCGAAGCCTTCCGCACCGGGGCCGGCGTCTACGCCGCCTATGGCTGGAGCGGCCTTCACAACATGTCGGTCGATCCCGCCGACGTCGCGCTGATCGAGGAAGAAGCGGCGTCGGGGGGCGTCGCCATCCGCGTTTACAACGCCGTCGACCGCGCGGGCTATGACGCGATCAAGGCCTCGCCGAAGGAAGCAGCGGAGGGGCGCATCGTCACGCGCGCGGTGAAGCTTTATGTCGACGGCGCGCTCGGCAGCCGCGGCGCCGCGCTCGCAGAACCCTATTCCGACGCGCCGACTACGAGCGGCCTTCTCCTGATGACGGAAACGGAAGCGGCTCCCTTTTTCGAACGGGCGCTGCGCGACGGCGTGCAGATCGCGACGCACGCGATCGGCGACCGCGGCAACACGCTTGTCCTCGACTGGTACGAGAAAGCCTTCGCCGCCGTGCCGCCGGCGGAGCGCAAAATCGCCGAGCCCCGCTGGCGCATTGAGCATGCGCAAGTTCTCGACACGGACGATATCGCCCGCTTCAAGGCGCAGGGCGTCATCGCCTCGATGCAGCCCTCGCACGCCATCGGCGATCTTCATTTCGCGCCGGCGCGATTGGGCGACGCACGCCTTGACGGCGCTTATGCGTGGCGCAGCCTCCTCGACGCCGGCGCGCTGATCGCCGGCGGCTCCGATGCGCCGGTCGAGCGCGGCGACCCGCTGATCGAATTTTACGCCGCCGTCGCGCGCAAGGACCT
>CAZNXR010000507.1:0-1899 GCA_964576815.1 uncultured Caulobacterales bacterium
TCATCGAGGCCGATTATCTCGATAAGGAAAAGTACGGCTTTGTCGGCGAGCCGACGAATGTTCGCCTCGGCATGCTGCGCTCGATCGTGAAGTCGGGCGCGGTGCCCATTCTCACCTGCCTCGGCATCGCGCCCGGCGGCCAGCTTCTCAACATCAACGGCGACAGCGCGACGCGCGCGGTGGTCGCGGCGTTGCAGCCTCTCAAAGTCATTTTTCTTACGGGGACGGGAGGCCTGCTCGACAAGCACAAGCGGCTGATGCACTCCATCAACCTCGCCTCCGACTACGAGAAACTGATGAAGGCCGACTGGGTCAATGGCGGCATGCGGTTGAAGCTCGCCGAGATCAAGAAGCTCCTTGATGCGCTGCCGCTGACGTCGTCCGTCTCCATCACGACGCCGCAAGGATTGGTGCGGGAGCTCTTCACGCATGGCGGTTCCGGGACGCTGATCCGGCAGGGCGAGGCGATCCGCACCTTCACGACGAAAACCCGGTTAGATCGTGAGCGGACGATCGCGCTGGTCGAAACGGCGTTTGGGCGCAAAGTGAAGTCCGACTGGTGGGAGGCTCTCGACATTCATCAGGTCTACATGTCGGAAAAATACCGCGCCGGCGCGATTCTGACGAAGATCGATGACTTCATCTATCTCGATAAGTTCGCAGTGACCGAAGAGGCGCGCGGCGAAGGCCTCTCGCGCACCATCTGGCGCCAGTTCAACAAGCAGAATCCTGTCTTCTGGTGGCGCTCGCGCACCGTCAACAATTTCAATTCCTTCTATAACGACATGGCGACGGGAAGCGTCAAGAAAGGCCAGTGGACGGTCTACTGGATCGGGGAGACGGACTGGCCCCGTATCGAACGCAATGTCGAGCGGGTGGCGGAGCTGCCGGCGTCGTTTGAGAATTGAGGGCGTAGTGCTTAGTACGTAGTTCGTAGGAAAGAAGGCTTCTTTACTGCCTACGCGCTACGCACTACGCACTAGGGGCCATGACCGAACCCTACCTCATCGGCATTGTCGGCGCCCGCGGCCATACCGGCCGGGAGCTGATCCGCTTGATCGCGGGGCATCCCGAGTTGATGCTCGCTTACGCTGTCAGCCGCGAATATGCCGGACGGAAGGTGTCCGAGATCGCGCCCGAAGATAAGGACGAGTGCATCTTCGAAGCGCTCGATCCGGCGGAGGTCGCGCGCCGACGCGCCGACGCCGTCATTTTCGCGCTGCCTGACGGCGCCGGCGCGCCGTTCGTCGAGGCCATCGAGAAAGCGGCGCCGGAGAAAATCATCGTCGATCTCTCCGCCGACCACCGATTCAACGATCGCTGGGCCTATGGTCTTCCAGAACTTCACCGCGAGAAGATCAAAGGCTCGTCGCGCATCGCCAATCCCGGCTGTTATGCGACGGCGATGCAGCTCAGCGTCGCGCCGCTGGTCCCGATGCTCGGCGGCGTGCCGGCGGTCTTCGGCGTTTCCGGATATTCAGGGGCCGGAACGACGCCGTCGCCCCGCAACGACCCTCAGCGCCTCGCCGACAATCTGATGCCCTACAAGCTCGTCGGCCATAATCACGAGCGCGAAGCGTCGCGCCATCTCGGTCATGCGGTGCGCTTCTTCCCGCATGTGCATCCGGCGTTTCGCGGCCTGCTCGTCACTGCGCATATTCCGCTCGCGGCTCCGCTCGACAAGGGCGCGCTGCAAAAGCGCTTCCATGAATACTATGACAGCGAGCCGCTGATTTCGTTGCAGGATGAGCCGCCGGAACTTCGCGACGGCGCCGGGCGCGCTGGCGTGCTGATCGGCGGCTTCGACGTCGGCGCCGGCGGCGTCTCCGCCGTCGTCGTCGCAGCGGAGGACAATCTGTTGAAGGGCGCGGCGGTGCAGGCGATCCAGAACCTCAACAT
>CAZNXR010000508.1:0-1898 GCA_964576815.1 uncultured Caulobacterales bacterium
TTACGCCCCGGCCGACGCGGGGGCCGCGCCCCGCCGCGCCCCCGCTTGGCCGGGCGGCGTCGGCGCTTGTCGCCGATCTCGCCCGCAAGACCCGATTCGTCGATCCGGACCTCGCCGCCCGCTGGACGGAATTTGCAGGACCGGAGCTCTCCAAGCTCTGCCGGCCGGGGCGGCTTTCCGGGGGGACCCACGGCCGCACGCTTGAAGTCATTGTCCCTCACGGGGCGGCGGCGGCTTCGGTCGAGTTTGCGGCGGAAACGCTGCGCCGGCGTCTCAACGGCTTTTTCGGCCCCGACGCTATCGAACGAATCGCGGTCGTTCAGGGCCCCGCCCCCGCCGGACAAGACAGGCCCCGATTCTCGCGGTTCCGGGACGCCTGAACCTTAAAGTTTCACGATGTTTTTCACGTTGCGTCGATCCGCCAGCGCGATCATCTGCGTGATCTTTTACAAGCGCGAGCCCGCTTGCTATGCCCCGGCGCAAACGCCCACAGGCGGGCGCGACGAACCCTGAAAGGCCGACCCCCATGTCCTTCAAAACGCTCCGCGCCGCCGCGCTTGCCGCGCCGCTGATTTTCGCCGCCTGTTCCAAGGCGTCTTCGGAAGGCTCAGGCGCGGACGCGGCAAAGCACGCCGCGAGCGCGAACGCCTCAAAAGTCGAGATCCTGCCGACCGACATGGTGATGGGAAGCGCCGAGGCGCCGGTGACGCTGCTGGAATACGCCTCCGTCACCTGCCCGGCCTGCGCCGCCTTCAACATGCAGATCATTCCGGAGATCAAGACGAAGTTCATCGACACCGGCAAGGTGAAGCTGGTCTATCGCGAGTTCCCGACAGCACCGGCGAATTATTCGATCATCGGCTCGGTGCTTGCCCGCTGCGCGGCGGAAAAATCAGGGCCGGAGGCCTATTTCCTGATCACCGACGCCTTGTTCCGCAACCAGCAGACATGGGTGTCGAAGGACGCGCGCGCCGAACTCGTCAAGATCATCGCGCAGGCCGGCATGGACGAAGCCGCGCTCGACGCCTGCGTCGCCCGCAAGGAGATCGTCGATATTGTCAATGAAAACGCCCGCAACGGCGCCGAAAAATTCGGCGTCACGGGCACGCCGACCTTCTTCCTCAACGGCGAGAAGATAACCTTCCGCACCAAGGAAGACTTCGAAAAGGCGATCGCCGACGCGGTCGCGAAAGCCGGAGCCTGATGTCGGCGCGATTTATCCACAGCCCCGGTCTTCTCGCTTGGCGTGAAATTGCCGCCCCCGGAGAATCGGCGATGAGTCGTCCGTTCAGCGGTGCGGCGCAAAAATCGCGCCCGTCAGGACAACCAGCGTGAAGTTCGTCAACCTCCGCCTCGTCGGCTTCAAGTCTTTCGTCGAGCCGACCGATCTCGAGATCCGCGACGGCCTGACCGGCGTCGTCGGGCCGAACGGCTGCGGCAAGTCGAACCTGCTTGAAGCGCTGCGCTGGGTGATGGGCGCGACCTCGGCGAAGGCGCTGCGCGGCGACGGCATGGGCGATGTGATCTTCGCCGGCACGTCGATGCGCCCCGCCCGCAACTGGGCCGAAGTCATCCTGACGCTCGACAACGCCGACCGCTCGGCGCCGGCCGAGTATAACGAAAACGACGTCATCGAGGTCTCGCGCCGCATCCTTCACAAGGACGACGGCACGCAGTCGATCTACCGCATCAATTCAAAGGAAGTGCGCGCGAAAGACGTGCAGCTTCTCTTCGCCGACGCGTCGACCGGGGCGAACTCGCCCTCGCTCGTCCGGCAGGGGCAGATCTCCGAACTCATCAGCGCCAAGCCGCAGAACCGCCGGCGCCTCCTCGAAGAAGCCGCGGGCATCACTGGTCTGCACTCGCGCCGGCACGAGGCGGAGCTGCGCCTGCGCGCC
>CAZNXR010000509.1:0-428 GCA_964576815.1 uncultured Caulobacterales bacterium
CCATAGGAGACGCCGAGCGTCACGACCTTCTTCGCGCCGTCAAGGAAGGGGACCGCCGCCGCGACCTGATCGTCAAAATTCAAATAGGCTTGGGCATGCCCCTTCGCGTATCCGGGCCGCGCTAGCAGCACGACTTCAATGTCCGGCGGCGCCGTCCGCAGCATCCGCTCGAACAGATATTTCCGCGCCGGCGTGCCGGGGAAAATGACGAGCCGCCAAGGCGCATCGCGCTCCGCGATCCATGCCTGATTGCTAATCGGCGGCGTGAGCGGGACGTCGTAGGTGAGTTCGCGATAAAGAGCCGTCAAATCAGACCCACCACCGCTCAGGCCGCGCCTTGAAACCAGCCGCTTTCTCAAGCGCCCACATACCTTTGAACATCGTCTCTTCGTCGAGATCGAACACTCTCATGTCCATGTCTTTCTCGA
>CAZNXR010000509.1:438-1897 GCA_964576815.1 uncultured Caulobacterales bacterium
AGGCACGCTCGCGCCGGGAAGGCCGGCGAGATTGGCGGTCACCGTGAAGACGTCGTTCAGATACATCTGCACGGGATCGTCTGATTTCTCACCGAGAGCGAAGGCGGCGGAAGGCGCCGAAGGCGTCAGGATCAGGTCGCATTTGCGGAACGCGTCCCCGAACTCGTCGAAAATCCGCTTTCGGACCTTCTGCGCGCGCAGGTAATAGGCGTCGTAATAGCCCGCCGACAGCACATAGGTGCCGATCATGATCCGGCGCCGGACTTCCTTTCCGAAGCCTTCCGAGCGCGTATTGGCGTACATCGAATGGATGTCGGTGAATTCCTTGGCGCGAAGTCCGTAGCGCACGCCGTCATAGCGGGCGAGGTTCGATGAGGCTTCCGCCGGCGCGACGATGTAATAGACGGGCAGCGCGTATTTCGTCAGCGGCAGCGAGATATCGACGATCTCCGCGCCCGCGTCTTTCATCCATTTGACGCCGTCCGCCCACAGACGATCGATCTCCGCCGGCATGGCGTCGATTCGGTATTCCTTCGGCACGCCGATCTTGAGGCCTTTGACCGACTGGCCGAGCACGGCCTCATAGTCCGGCACGGGCCGATCGACGGAGGTTGAATCCTTCAGGTCGTGCCCCGCCATCGACTTGAGCATGATCGCCGCGTCGCGCACGTCGCGCGCGATCGGCCCCGCTTGGTCGAGCGACGAGGCGAAGGCGACGATGCCCCAGCGCGAACAGCGCCCATAGGTCGGCTTCACCCCGACCGTCGCGGTCAATGACGCAGGCTGACGGATGGAGCCGCCGGTGTCGGTCGCGGTCGCGGCGGCGCAAAGATGCGCGGCGACCGACGCGGAGGAACCACCCGACGATCCGCCCGGCGTCAGCTTGGCGTTGCCGCCCTTCACGCGCCAAGGATTGACGACGGGCCCGTAGTAACTCGTCTCGTTTGACGAGCCCATCGCGAACTCGTCCATGTTGAGCTTGCCGAGCATGACAGCGCCGTCGCGCCAGAGCTGCGCGGAGACGGTCGATTCATAGTGCGGCGTGAAGCCGTCGAGAATGTGCGATCCCGCGGTCGTCAGCACCCCTTCGGTGCAGAAGAGGTCCTTGATGCCGAGCGGCACGCCCTCGATCGGTCCGCCCTCGCCTTTCGCGAGTATCGCGTCCGACGCTTTCGCCATTGCGCGCGCCTTGTCCGGCGTTACAGTGATGAAGGCGTTGAGGTCCTTCGCCTTCTCGATATTGGCGAGATAGGCGTCCGTCGCTTCGAGCGAGGAAACTTTCTTCGCGCGCAAAGCGTCGCGGAGTTCTGCGAGCGTGAGTGAGGTGGGGTTGGTCATGATTACTCCACCACCTTCGGCACGACGAAGAAGTGGTCTTCCGTTTTCGGCGCGTTGGCGACGATCTTCTCCGGCTGGCCGCCGCCGGTCGGACCTTCGGTGACGACGTCGTCGCGCATTT
>CAZNXR010000510.1:0-1893 GCA_964576815.1 uncultured Caulobacterales bacterium
CTCGAAGACAAGCTCGTCGTGCACTTGAAGCAGCATCTTCGCCGACAGCCTCGCTTTTGAGAGCGCCGCCGGCATGCGGATCATAGCGCGGCGGATGACGTCGGCGGCGGCGCCTTGAATGGGCGCGTTGATCGCCTGACGTTCCGAATAGCCGCGCTGCGCCTGGTTCTTGTCGTTGATGCCGCCGACATAGGTCCGCCGCCCGAAAATCGTTTCGACATATCCGGCGCGTTTTGCGAAGGCGATCGTGTCGTCCATGTATTTCCGGATGCCCGGAAACTTGACGAAATAGCTGTCGATATAGGCCTTCGCTTCGCCGCGCTCGATGCCCAGCTGGTTCGCGAGGCCGAAGGCGGAGATGCCGTAGATGATGCCGAAATTGATCGCCTTCGCGCGCCGCCGGACCATCGGGTCCATGCCCTCGACGGGCACGCCGAACATTTCCGACGCCGTCATCGCGTGAATATCGACGCCTTTAGCGAAGGCGTCCTTCATCGATTTCAGGTCGGCGATATGAGCGAGCAGGCGCAGCTCGATCTGGCTGTAGTCGGCGGAGATGAGGACATTCCCCTTCTCCGGAATGAACGCCGTTCTGATCTTGCGGCCGTCTTCCGTCCGTATCGGGATGTTTTGAAGGTTGGGGTCGGTTGAGGCGAGGCGCCCCGTCGTCGTCGCCGCGAGCGAATAGGAGGTGTGGACACGGCCCGTCTCGCGGTTGATCGCGGCGGGCAGCGCGTCCGTATAGGTCGATTTGAGTTTCGACAGCCCGCGCCAGTCGAGGATCGCGCGCGGGAGCGCATGCCCCTCTGCGGCGAGGTCTTCGAGAATGTCGGCCGACGTCGACCATGCGCCTGTCGCCGTCTTTTTTGCGCCGGGGAGATTCAGCTTGCCGAACAGAAGGTCGGCGATCTGCTTCGGCGAGCCCATGTTGAAGGCGCCGCCGGCAAGGCGATGGGCTTCCGCTTCGTGCATCGCCATGCGCTGCGCGAAGTCCGCCGAAAGCCGCGACAGCACGGCGGGGTCGATCTTGACGCCGGCGCGTTCCATGGCGGCGATGACGGGGACGAGCGGGCGTTCGAGCGTTTCATAGACGGTAGCCTTTCCTTCCATGGCGAGGCGCGGCTTCAGCGCCTTCCAGAGCCGCAGCGTCACATCGGCATCCTCCGCGGCGTAGGCCGTCGCCTTGTCGATCGGGACTTCGTCGAAAGTCTTTTGATTCTTTCCGGTTCCAACGACCTCAGAAAACTTGATCGTCTTGTGCAGCAGGACGCGCTCGGAAAGTTCGTCCATGCCGTGCCCCCCGACGCCGCAGTCGAGCGCGTAGGAGATGAGCATCGTGTCGTCGAAGGGCGCGACCTTGATCCCGCGCTGCGCGAAGACATGCGCGTCGAACTTGATGTTGTGGCCGATCTTCAGGACGGCGGGGTCTTCCAGGAGCGGCTTGAGGAGCTTCAGCGCCTTGTCGGCCGGCATCTGCTTCGAGGTGTCCGCATCATCGAGCTGCAAGCCCTTCGCGCCATGACCGAGCGGGATGTAGCAGGCGCCCGCGCCTTCGACGCCGAGCGACACGCCGACGAGCGCGGCAGTCAGCGCATCGAGGCTGTCGGTCTCTGTATCGACCGCGATGACGCCCATTTCATGCGCGGCGGCGATGTAGCGCGAGAGCGCAGCTTCATCGAACATGGTTTCGTACGTCGCCGTCGATCCTGAAGCGGCGGCGGGCGCGAGCCGCGCAGACGGCGCCGGAGCCGCCGGCGCCGCCGCATTGTCGCCTGTGATGCGCCGCAGCAGGGACCCGAACTCCATCTCCGTCAGGAACGCCTCAACACGCGGCAGGTCGAGCGGGCGAATTCCAAGATCGCCGATCGGCTCGGGCAGCGGAACATCGTCTTT
>CAZNXR010000511.1:0-1891 GCA_964576815.1 uncultured Caulobacterales bacterium
AGGGCTGCTTTGAAGACGCGCAAAGCCAGACGACGATCTCGGTCGATCGGTGCGATGCGGCGCTGCGTGGGCCCCCGCTGACCAAACGCGACCGCCTTGCGACGCTCGTCAACCGGGGAATCATTCACAACCGCGCGGGACGGCTCGACGCCGCGCTCGCCGATTTCAACGCCGCGCTTGAAGGCGACGGCGCGCTCGGCGAGGCATTTCTCAATCGCGGCAATGCGCAGTTCCTCTTGCGCAAATACGATCTGGCGATCGCCGATTACCAAAAGTCGCTGGAGACCGGTCTCTCCAAGCCGTGGATCGCCTGGTACAATATCGGCCTTGCGCGCGAGGCGCTGAAAGACGCGCGCGCCGCCCGCACGGCCTATGAGCGCGCGCTGGAGATCAATCCGGACTTCGGGCTTGCAAAGAGCAAGCTTGGCCTTGAGGGCGAGGGCGCCCGATAAGCGCGCGCATGGCTTCTTTCCTTTCCCACCTTGAATGTTCGTTCACCGGCGAGGCTTATCCGGCACGTGAGGCTCACGGCCTCTCCCGCGCCGGCTGGCCGCTGCTCGTTCGCTACGATCTCGCCGCGTTGAAGGGGGCGCTGCCGAAGGAAGCGCTCCGTGGGCGCAGCGGAGGCCTCTGGCGCTATCGGGAATTGCTGCCCGTCGAAATGGAGAAAAACCGGCTCTCGCTTGGCGAGGCGATGACGCCGCTCATCCGTGCGCCGCGCATCGAGGCGCTGCGCGGCGGCGGCGAATTGTTCATCAAGGATGAAAGCCGCCTGCCGGCCGGAACTGCGGCAGCGCGCGGCGCCGCGCTTGCCGTGTCGATGGCGAAGGAGCTGCGCGTGAAGCGCCTCGCCATGGCGGCGGACAGCGCCTGCGGCCCCGCGCTCGCAGCCTATGCTGCTCGCGCGGGGCTTCACGCGACGATCTTCTGTCCCGAAGACACAGGCGCCGACATCATCGACGCCGCCGCGATGAGGGGCGCCGCCGTCCGCCGCGTCAGGGGATCGATCAGCGACTGCGCGAGGATCGTGCGCGACGGGGCCGGATTAGCCGGCTGGTTCGACGTGACGCCGCTTGGCGAGCCTTATTTTCTCGAAGGCATGAAGACCGCAGGCGTCGAACTCGCTGAGCAATCGGGCTGGGAATTGCCGGACTGGATCTTCCATCCGGCGGACGAGGGCGTCATCGGCCTCGCGAAGGCCTTCGACGAACTGGAAGCGATCGGCTGGATCGGCGCGAAACGCCCGAAAATTGTCGCGGTGGCGACGGATGCCGGCGCGCCAGTCCTCAAAGAATGGGAAAGCGATGAGGGGCAGGGCTCGCCGCGCGAGGCGCTGATCGTCCGCGCGGTGCGCGCATCGGGGGGCTATTGCGCCGCCGCCGGTCCGGAAGACCTGCGCGGCGCGCTTGATGACATGGCGCGGGAGGAAGGATTGATTCTCTCGCTTGGAAGCGCTGCGGCGTTCGCCGTTTATCTGCGCGCGGTTCGCGATCGCCGCATCGGGCGCAGCGACCGCGTCGTCCTTTTCAATCATGCGACGGCGGTCAGTTACCCGATTACGGGGGCGCACCCTGTCATCGATCCGCATGCGCCGATCGACTACACGATGTTCAAACTCAACACGTCAGGAGATGAATGATGCGCATCGCCGCCGCTCTCGCCGTAATCCTCGTCGCG
The DNA here is from genome assembly GCA_964576815.1 of uncultured Caulobacterales bacterium. Lineage (GTDB taxonomy): Bacteria > Pseudomonadota > Alphaproteobacteria > Caulobacterales > Parvularculaceae > Amphiplicatus. The sequence goes on from CAZNXR010000511.1 coordinate 1,678, forward strand.
GCGCTGCATTTCGGGTTTCTGGCGCTCGAAATGTTCTTCTGGCAGGCGCCCATTGGCCTGCGCATATTTTCGATGACGCCGGAAGAAGCCGCGTCGAGCGCGGTTCTCGCCGCCAATCAGGGGCTCTATAACGGCTTTATCGCGGCGGGGCTTCTCTGGGGGTTGATCGCGGGGAAGCGCGACGTGCAGATATTCTTCTTATTATGCGTGATCG
>CAZNXR010000512.1:0-1891 GCA_964576815.1 uncultured Caulobacterales bacterium
GACGACATGGAGACCGAATGAAAGACCTCGGCGAACTGATGAAACAGGCCGGCGCGATGCAGGCGAAACTCGCCGCGGCGCAGGAAGCGATCGCCGCGCTTGAAGTCGAAGGCCAGTCAGGCGGCGGCATGGTCAAGATCGTCATCAACGGCAAGGGCTATGTAAAAGGCGTCGCGATCGAACGCGCGCTCTTGAAACCCGATGAAGGGGAAGTCGTCGAAGACCTCATCGCCGCGGCGATGAACGACGCGAAAGCCAAGCTCGACATCCGCGCGGCGGAGGAAATGAAAGCGCTGACGGCGGGCCTGCCGCTGCCGCCGGGGATGAAACTGCCGTTCTGACTATGTGCGATGAAAAAGCTATCCGGTAATCATCTCGTCGCGTTTGCGTGCTTCTCTTGCCGCAAGTCCTTCAAACGGCCGCGTGACTTCCAAAAATTGGTCAGAGCTTGCCCACATTGCGCCGGGTTGGCAGTTGACCTAGGCCGAAAATTCAAGCCTCCAAGGATTGATGACTTTGATGCTTGGAACGTCGTGAAATTTCTCTATGAAAACGGCTTCCCGTTCCTTTCAATTGGAAAGGCATATCCATCAACAATCAAAGCCGCCATGGAGTTTGTGGTGTCGAACGCCGCGCGCAAGCTGACATCAATAAGCGTGCCCATTCGACGCGATCATCCCGTGAAACCGGGGCGAAGCGAAGTTATCTTCGTAAGAAAGCCATGGGTTCCTTACGAGAATCCACAGGTTGAGAATTTGACACGGTAAGTCGCATGCCCGCCGCCAATATCGGACCTGAGCTGCAAAGGCTCATCGACCTGCTCGCAAAGCTCCCGGGGCTGGGCCCCCGGTCGGCGAAGCGCGCGGCGCTGCATCTTCTGAAGAAGCGCGATCCCTTGATGCGCCCGCTTGCCTTCGCGCTTGATGAGGCGGCGGAAAAAGTGAAGGCGTGCGGGACTTGCGGCAACTGGGATTCGATCGACCCTTGCGCGATCTGCGCCGACCACGCGCGCGATCAGTCGATCCTCTGCGTTGTCGCCGATGTCGGCGATCTCTGGGCGCTGGAACGCGCCGGCGCGCATCGCGGGCGTTATCATGTGCTCGGCGGGCTGCTCTCGCCGCTCGACGGCGTCGGCCCGAACGAGCTTTCGATCGGCAAGCTCGTTGAACGGTCTAAGGCCGGCGGCGTCAAGGAAGTCGTGCTGGCGCTCCCCGCGACGGTCGATGGTCAGACGACGGCGCATTATCTCGGCGACCAGCTCCTCGGCGCCGGGCCCGCGGTCACGCGATTGAGCCAGGGCGTGCCGGTCGGCGGCGAGCTTGATTATCTCGACGAGGGAACGCTCGCGGCGGCGATGAAGACGCGCCGCCCGCAATGACTAAGGCTGAGCCGCTGCAAAATCTCTGGTATCTCGCCGGCCTCTCGCGCGAGGTGAAAGCCGGCGCGATGGTGCGGCGTGTGTTGTTCGGCGAGCCCCTTGCGCTCGGCCGCACGGCAAGCGGCGCAGCATTCGCACTGCGCGATGTATGCCCGCATCGGGCGGCGCCCTTGTCCGCGGGCCGTGTCTGCGGCGAAGCCGTCGAGTGCCCCTATCACGCCTGGAAATTCAGCGCCGGCGACGGTGCTTGCGTCAGCGTGCCGGCGCTGCCGTCGGGCGATGTGCGCGACGTCTCGGGCATTCGCGTTGCGCATTACACGCTCGCCGAAACAGGCGGCCTCCTCTGGATCTGGTACGGCGCCGGCGCGCCGGCGCTTCCGCCGCCGGATATCGGTTTGCCCGCCGCCCTCACGCCGAAGACATCGACCGTCGTTGAAACCGAAGGGCCGTTCGACGAGGCGGTCGTCGGGCTCGTCGATCCCGCGCACACGCCGACCGTTCACAAACAATGGT
>CAZNXR010000513.1:0-1885 GCA_964576815.1 uncultured Caulobacterales bacterium
CAGCCGGCGCTGGCACTGCCGTACGTGCTCAACGCGCTGTACCACGCGACGGCGACCGTTCGCTCCGCGGCGACAATGCGTGCTTCTGTGATCGCGAGCGGGCCACGGCGGGTGATGCCGCGTAACGAGCCAATCATGACGGTCGCAATCGTACCCTCCAGCGCCGCATTCTCCACGGGGAATCCGGACGCCACGCGATAGACGAGCCAGACGAGCGGGATCAGGAGATGCCCACGATCCTTCATGACAGCCAGCAACGGCCGCCCCTCAGCGACAGTGACCGGCTTGAGCCCTTCCGATCGCGCTTTCAGATCGACCATAAAAAGAAGCGCGAGATAGTACACGAGCGCCGGAAAGACCGCGGCGAGGACGATCGTCTGGTATTTAACCTGCAGGAAATCCGCCATGATGAATGCCGCCGCGCCCATGACTGGGGGAACGAGCTGTCCGCCCGTCGACGCGGCCGCTTCCACGCCGCCCGCGAAACGGGGCGAATAGCCAGCGCGCTTCATCAGGGGAATCGTGAAGATGCCCGTACTCATGACATTCGCGACGGCGCTACCCGAGACGCTTCCCAAAAGGCCTGATGAGACGACGGCGGCCTTGGCCGGCCCGCCGACCGCGCGTCCCGTCATCGCGAAGGCGAGATCTATGATCATTCGTCCGCCGCCATAGATGTCGTAGACGGCAGCGAAGAGGATGAAGTAGAAGACTGTCGAGACGGAGACTCCGACAGGAATGCCGAAGATACCTTGTAGAGAGAGATATTGAGCGTCGATGAAGCGTTCGATGCCGGTATAGCGATGCGCCAATTCGCCGGGAAGATAAGGGCCGATGAAGAAATAGATTACGAACACGGCCGTGAAGAGCGCCAGCCCGATTCCAAGAACGCGCCTCCCGGCCTCGAAGAGGAGCACGATCAGCGCGAATCCGAGGATGTATTCGTGTGTGAGAACGGGATCGAGTCCCTGTATCCGCATACTCGTTAGATAAGTCGCGTTCCAAGCGACATAACTGGCCGCGATGAAGCCGAGAATACCAAGGCTCAACCAGACGAGGCGAACCGGGAGGCTGCGCGCCCCCCGGCTCAGAAGCGCATAGGCGAGAGCGACGGCGAAGGCGACGTGAAGCGCACGCTGGGCTAAGGTGTCGATGGCGGGCCAGATCACGAAGGTGATCTGGGCCAAGGACCAAGCCAAGGCGATGAAGATCGCCGGCTGAGCGAGGTCCGACCAGCGCCGCAATTGTAGGCCGATCAGTTCGGTCGTGACCGCCTGCGCCGACGCTTCAGGTGTCGCCATCGCTCGCGTCGGTTCAGCTGATCCAGCCGCGTTCGCGATAATAGCGCTCCGCGCCCGGATGGAGCGGAAGGCCGTTGACCTCCTCGCGCCATGCGCCGTCGGCGCAATCGAACTTGGCCAGGGCGCGATGCGCCGCCCGCATCCGCTCGACATTCTCGCAGATCGACTTCACGATCCCATAGGCGAGGTCGTCCGGCATCCGCGTGCTGGTGAACAGCGTCGTGGTCGTCGAGGGAAGAAGGACGTCTTGGTTCTGGCCGGGGAAGGAACCGCTCGGTAGTGTCAGCTGCTCCCAGCCGTAGCGCTCGGTCATTTTATTCAGTATTTCGTCAGAGGGCTGCAGGAAGGTGACCGGCGTCGATTGGGCAATCTCCGTTACGCCGGGATGCCCGAGCGTCGCGACCTGCACGAAGATGTCGCCGGTGCCCGCCGCGAAGCGGGATTTCACCATCTCGAAAGTCCCGAATTCGTAGCCACCGCCGCGTTTCGCGACATCGGCTTCGCCCGCCCCCGCGAGCTCGAGGAGCTGTTGACCACCGAAGGCGCCGATACTGCCGCGGGCCAGCAGCGTGACGCGCGCTTCA